>CAZEYY010000131.1:0-9592 GCA_964516485.1 uncultured Rikenellaceae bacterium | reverse complement strand
ACAGTTTTTGGTTTCATGATCAACAGCTTAGGTTTGAAAATAGTTTGACAATTAAATTTAAGATATTTCCTTTTCATATTATTCATCTCCTGCCCATTTAATATATTTTAACTTTTGCCATGGTGATTTTTTGATTTACAGGGTTTTCAGCTTATGAAAAAGTTGTAATTTTCATCATATTTGACATAAACCTTAATCCTCCTGCCATGAGAAAATACCTTTTCACGATTTTGCTGACCCTGTTAATTGCCTGTCAGCCAGAGAAAAATCCCAGAACCCTCGATGAACTTCTGAGTTTCGGAAACTATCCCCTTCCTGTTCCGGAAGAAAATTCCCTTATGTTGCAATGGGAGAAAAAGCCTGTTTCTGAATCCCTGACAATTGACAATATGGAAGAAGAAAAAGGCTGGAGGGTTACAGGCATTGGAGAAATGAGCTATACAAATGAGAGATCAAAAGACGGAAAAAAGTCACTTCGTTTCCGCACCTCTTTACGCGATGAGGAGCATTACAGGAAGAATCGCACCGAATGGGGTTCCTTCGGAGGAACACAGGGCGGCAGCTCATCTGTAAGGTTGCAATTCGCCGATGCTCAGGACTGGTCTGCATATCAGAGATTATCATTCTGGGTGTATGTTCATCCCACCTCGATGCCCACATACAGTTTCAATATAACTCTGAAAAATGAAGGTTCTCTGAAGAATGCGACAACACCAGGCAGTTCACATCATATACAGGATCTGAAACCCGGGGAATGGAATCATATTATTTTTGAGATGCATCATCTCGAAAGAAACAGGATAAGGGAATTTGTAATAAGCCAGACTCTGCGGGGACATAATCCTGATGAAGAAGGAATTGTGACCTATGATATCGATAAGTTCGAAATACAGAAGGTTGACGGAGACTATTTTGAAGGATGGGCAGTTGCACCCGGAAAGATATCTTTCAGTCATATAGGTTACAGACCTGAAGATCGGAAGATAGCTCTTGCAGGCGCAGGCGCAGGTAATGAATTCAGCATTACTGACCAGGAGAAAAATGTTGTTTTCAAAGGTTCTGTTAAAGAAATAACAACAGGAAAAGGAATTTTCAGGCAAATCGATTTTTCTGAATTCAAAACTCCTGGATTCTACTACATAACATCAGGCTCAATAAACTCCCGGCTCTTCCCCATTGACAATAATGTATGGATACAACCCCTGTACAAAGCGCTGAACTTCTTCTACTGCGAACGCTGTGGATTCAATGTACCGGGTGTTCATACAGAATGCCATAAGGACTGGCAGGGTTTCTACGGAGATGTGAAAAAGATAATAAACGGAGGATGGCATGATGCAGGCGACCTCTCCCAGGGCTCTTTCAGGACTTCAATGGCTACGCTGGCAATGATGAATAACCTTGAGAAAACAGAGTCCAGACCTGAGCTTGCTGAATTGTCAGACCGCCTCCGCGATGAAATAGCCTGGGGACTTGAATGGCTCCTGAAGACCAGGTTTGGAGATGGTTATCACATGAGTTTCAGCGTGATGAGGATATATACCGATAATAAAACAGGCACAATAGATGATGTTGTCTCGCCTGCAAAGAATATACCATGGGAAAATTTCCTCGCAGCAGCAGTGCAGTGCAAGGCATCAGTGATGCTGAAGAAGTCACACCCGCAGCTTGCAGCCGATTCGAGGACCGCGGCCCTGGAAGACTGGAAAGCAGCTTTCGAATCGAAAAAGAAATGGGATCAGGCTGATTACAGGGAAGCTTCATGGGGTGCAACCTCATCGCTTATGCTTGCCGGGATTACAGGCGATAAAAAGTATCTCGAACACGCTGCCATGTTTGGCAAGCTGATCATTAAATGCCAGGAACAGTCTTTCCTCAGCGAAATACCAATTACAGGCTATTTCTATGAAAATACTGAAAGAAAAAATGTAATACACAATCTTCATGCTGCCTTTGAGGAAGCACCCCTTATTGCACTGACAATGCTTTGCAGGGAGCTTCCGAAACATGAAAACTTCAGGGAATGGTATACCGCTGTAGTTCTTCACAGTGAATATTTCATGAAAAGAGGAGCCGGATATGCCGCACCATTCAACCACCTTCCAAATTCAGTGTGGAAAGAATCAGATGTGCTTGCTGTAGGTGATTCGGCTATGAAAGCCGACATGCTGAGGCAATTTAACGACGGAACACACCTGAAGGGTGAATATGTTCTCAGGACCTTCCCCATCTACCGTGACGGGCTTTTCCATGGTAATACAAATATTCAAATGTCATCTTCGTGGGCGCTTGCTGAAGCCTCAAGGCTCAGGAATGATACAGGAGGAATGGCTCTTGTGGGACAACAGCTTCAATGGATTTTTGGCAATAATCCCTTTAGTATGAGCCTGATGTATGGCGAGGGGTATGACTTTGCTCCACATTTTGCCTACTGCCTGAAAGATCTGACAGGCGCTCTCCCTGTTGGAATGGATTGCATGAATGGAGACATGCCTCACTGGTGTGCAACTAACAATGCCACAAGCAAGGAGATATGGGTGGAACCGGTAAACAGATTCATGGGTGCACTTGCAATATATAATGATTTCAATCTGAAAGCTGATGTTGACAATAACAGAATTGAGATTGAATTCCTCACACCTGACGAGAAGGATGGTAATCCAAGATTCAGGGTTAATACAGGCAGCAATGACAGTTTCAATGTTAAATTCACAAATGCCAGGGTTGCAAACACCGGACCAGGCAACGAAAACATCTTCAAGATTATGATTACGGACAAAAACAAGCCCTATGTCGGAATTATAGCTCTTAACGACAATCCATTAATTTTCAGAGAAATACATGGCTCAGCCTATTAGTATGAAAAACAATTAACCAGTATCCTAACAACCCAAACTATGAAAAAAACACTTATCCTTGCAATCTTAATTCTGACAGTGGCATCAATATCATGCCACCGCCGTCAGCCCGACGAAAAAGGCACTCAGATAATGGCATATTATTATACCCGCTGGAACAATTTCCATCCGGAAACACTTCCACTTGACAAGCTGACACATATAATTTTCTCCTTCACCGAGGTAATCGACGGCGAAATGAAATTCCCTGAGGATACTCTTGGCCTGATGCTTAAAAGGCTTGTTAAGGAAAGGAAGAATCATCCGAAATTGAAAGTAATGGTGGCATGCGGCGGATGGGCAGGTTCAAAGGGTTTCTCCGATATGGCCATGACAGACGAGGGACGGAAGAAATTCGTTGAAAGTGTTCTTAAATTCATTAAGGAATATGATATTGACGGACTTGATATTGATTGGGAATACCCGGGATTACCAGGCGACGACAATCCTTACAGTCCTGCCGACAAGGAGAATTTCACAAAGCTGATGTGCGAACTGAAAACAGGTATGAACACTATCTGTGACTACCTTGTATTAACATGGGCCTCAGCAGGCTGGGAGCGCGCTTTTGATTACATTGAACTTGACAAGGTTATGCAGTGCGTCAACTATGTCAACGTAATGTCTTATGATCTTGCAGGAGGAGGTGATCCTTATACCTCACATCATACCAACCTTGGTCTTATTAAGATGGAAGACATTCAGGGAACACCTGCTGCCGTAAAAATGATTGAGGAAGGTGATTCGACAAAACCGTTTTCAACAGAGAAAATTGTGACAATGCTTATTGAAAAGGGAGTCAATCCCTCCCAGATCGTAATAGGTTCAAATTTCTCGGGAAGGGCATGGCAGGGCGTTCCTCCTGAAAATAACGGGCTTTATCAGCTCAACAGGGGAAGGGCAAGACTCAGGGCAGGTTACTCTGCAATCAGGGAAAGCATGGAAGATAAAAATGGTTTCACCAGATTCTGGGACCCGGTGGCAAAAGCTCCCTATCTCTATAATGCAAAGGACAGCCTCTTCATCACCTATGATGACACTATGTCGGTAAGACTTAAAACAAAATACGTTGCTGAAAAGAGCCTTGGAGGAATAATGTTCTGGCAGATTGGCGCCGATGCTCAGCAGGATGGTCTTGTAGATGCCATTTACGCTGAGAAAATGAGAAACAAAAAGACTGAATAAAAGTCTTATAATCAATCAGCGTTTATCAGCGAGATCTGCGGGCAAATAGTTCCCTCAGAGCTCGCTGATTTTCGCTGATTAATATTTACCTTTTCAGAATATACCAGATAGTCTTATACTGGGCTCCGACATTAAGGACCTGTTCTCCTCTTTTCCTGCCAACTTTAACTTCGATAGTCTCCATTCCTGTGGGGTCAAGGGCAAATACCCGGAAGCCAGGCATTCCCGAGAATCTGATCTGAGCAGGTATTCCCTCTGTTCTTGAAGGAGAGTTCCCCCATTTATTGCCCACAGTAGTATGATTCTCATCCCATCCCATTTCTGTATTTTCAGCCCTTCCTGCAGCAATAAGCAGCACCTTATCCGATTCCTCAACAGGTTTTCCGTCGAGCGAGGTAAGGGTAATCGCTGCCCAGTTATATTCAGTTGTATCCATTGCTATTGTAACTGATCCCAGTGAGATATTCTTTCCTCCGATATAACCTACTGCGCCTTTTACTGCGGGAGCATTAATGCTATAGACTGCATTCACCGAATCCCTGTTATCCCAGATTATTTCTCGCGTCTCACTTACCCAGGGACCTTCGGGAGCAGGAATAACTTCAGACAGCTTCCTTTCAGCAGCTTTAGTATCTACGCCTATCGGGTGCAGAAGTGTTAGTGCATTCACCGAACCCGCCTCATCCCATATATAATTCATATTTGTAACATGAAGTTTGAGTTTATCTCCATACTTCACCAGATCACCTGCAACTGATTCCTGTGGAAGTCCGAGTGTAACATAATGTTCCCCGCGCTTCACAGCGCCCATCCTGAATATAACTGCTCCTGCAGGAACAAAAACATTTTTCAGGGGGTGACCGCTTGTATGGAAGAAATTAGTCATCCTTCCTGCATCGTATGGATTACCTGTTGCAAAATGATATATCCCGTCAAAATCCTGGAAGGCGCAGAAAGAGTTCAGCATCGGATACATTTCGGCTACAAAGAAACTTGGCGCCGGATGATCGTACTCGCTGATTGTCAGTGGCATGCCTATCACTCTGTGCTGACCAAAGCGAAGAAGGGTACCTCCCTTTTTATCAGATACCATTGAGGAATTTCTTATTCTCCAGTCAGTTGATGACCAGCTCCTGCCTGGAAATGAAGGATGTTCCCAGTATGAGTGCATGTCGATGAAATCGGAATATTCTGATTCCCTGATGATTCCGGCATTGCCGCTGTATGAAGCCTGTGATTCGCAAATAAGTGACTTTATTCCGAGATCCTTTTTAAAATATTCTGCCATCTCCTTTGTATATGACATTTCCGTGTCAACAAGAAAATTCCACAATGCTTCCTTCTGTTTTTCAGTCGCACCTTCTGAATAATTCTCAATTATCCTGATAAGGTCAGCTCCGGCAGCTCCCTTTTTAGCTTCGGGATGCGTTTTGAGCCATGAAGTCCATAAACCTTTCAGGTAAGCCATGTGTGTTTTGTTCAGTTTTGGCAGAAGATGCCAGCTCGAGAGGAGTGAGTTTTCATTATTTATTTCCACGAAGGCTACAGCCGGTTCTTCAGCATAAGTGGTGCCAGTATAAGGATTTTTGTGCAACAACAGCATTTTTGCATAATTCTTCTGCATCTCAAAATAAGGCTTGTAAAACTGGTCAATTGTCTTTCCGTAATTGAATTGCTCAATCCCCTTGTAATCAAGACCCGGATAGTTGAAGGATACATGTGTATTTATATTTGAATAGATACCATTCCGTTTAAGCTCGTATATAAGCCAGTCAAGCTTATCAAGCTGTTCAGGATCAAGGGCATTCTTTTCCTTATCCCAGATGCCTCCGGGAGCTGACTGATTATCCATGTGGTGAAAGCGGATAACATTCATTCCCATCTTTTTAAGATGTGCAGCAAGCGAGGTGGCAGTTGCCTTATCAATAAAGCAGGAACCAAATGTGAGATTGTCACCGAAAAAACGGATCCTGTTACCATTGCCATCTGCAAAATGTCCGTCTTTAAGCGTCACAAAACCTGAGCTTCCGGCAGGTTCACTGTTGAGAAATGACATGTCAACGACTGTTGAAGTGGTGTCAAGGTCCTGAACAACAAAATCAAACCATCCGTGTTCACGGACTGAACCTGAATCATTACAGGAGTTCAGGGAGACAATTAAAGCCGCGGCCAGAATTATCATGCCTGGTAAACTGATAAGAGATTTTTTCATGGGTTAAGGGGAATTAAATTGAGACAATTTATAAGATCAAAACCGTACTATCTGAATTTATCCTGGATTACTGTAGCCTCCCTAAGTTGTTCATCATAATCAGGCAGGTCAAACTCCCTGAGAACTTCCCTCACCTTAACATCAGGATCAAGGCTTTCAATTGTTGCCCAGTTTTCAGGATGGTAGATCTTTATCCTGATTTTCTGCCCGTATTTCTTTTGTATCTCATCAAACCTTCTGACCTGTGGCCAGATGTGTATTAATACTTTTTCAAGATTGACAGGTGCACATACCCATCTTGCAAACTCCCCGTCGGCAGCTATAGTATCACCGCTGATGTCAATAATCCTGGCATCCTCACCTGTTGCAGATGCTATATAATAATGGTTCATCCATGCCCTGTGATTGAGCAGGTCGCCAAATGGTCCCTGCGAAGGAAACAGAACCAACTCAGCGCCATCTTTATGTAATGACTGCCAGTTTTCATGCCAGTAGCCGTCCATGCATATCTGCATTCCCACAGTTCCGAAATCAGTTCTGAATACCGGTGGCCTCAATTCCCCGGGAGTTACACCTCCACCCTTGTAGTACTTTTCAGGAATTATCTCTGTATCAACAGGATGGATCTTATGATAAATACCGCTTATCTTTCCCTGCCTGTCAAGCAGTATTGAACTGTTGTAGAAATGTCCATCCTTTTTTGTAATTACGGGGCAGACAACATAGCAGTTGTGATTCCTTGCTACCCCGGCCATAATGCTCGTAGCAGACCCAGGGGATGTCTCTTCCTCGGCTATAGCCTCAAGAGTTTTTTCTTCTTTTACCCATGAGATATTGTAGGTCTCAGGTATTACAATAACATCAGGTTCAAAAGCATAAACGCTTTCCATTCTTCTGAGGATGTCCTTCGTCCTCTTTTCAATGGTGTCGGCAGGCCACAGGTTCTTAAGACTGATACAGGCGACCCACACTTCACGCGGCAGAAATCTTTCTCTCTTTTTCATGACAATCAAACTGTTTTAAAGCCTGTATTTCACCTGTGCCTCCCCGGAGGTTCTAATATTCTCTTCAACTGTTGCCAGCTCAAACTCCCGTACGATATCCATTGCCTTCAGCTCAGGATCAAGACTCGCAATTGTGATTATGCTTGTATTATCATGCACCCTGATCTCAACTTTTGATCCGTATTTTTTTAAAATCTGAGGTAATTTTTCATTAGTCGGCCAGGTGCAGGTGCTGACCTTATCAAGGTTGATCTTTGCCCACGAAAATCTGACAAAGGTACTGCTGGCATCAATGTCGCTGCCTGACTTGTCAATTATACGGGCATCCTGCCCGGTGCTCGAAATGATATAATATCCAAACCGCTCAGCATAATGGTTTAATATCCTTCCTCCCGGAAATGCCGAAGGAAACAATACAATGTCAGCGCCTTTCTTCCTGCAGTTTTCCCATCCGTCAGTCCAGTTTGCATCATAACAGATCTGCATCCCCACCTTTCCGAAATCAGTTTCAGCTATTGGCTGATCAAGTGCTCCGGGTCTGATACTCACATCATCTGTGGGCCCTGAATGAAGTATTTCCGATTTGACAGGATGCATTTTATTGTACACTCCGGCAATTTTACCATAACGGTCTATCAGCAGGCAACTGTTATAATAGCTTTCTCCCTTTTTTGTGTAAAGAGGACAGGCTACATACGTCCCGGTTTTTTTTGCAAATCCGGCAATCCTGGATGTCACCGGCCCCGGTTCTGTCTCACTTTCCGCTACCTGACTGATTTTATATTTTTCTGAAACCCACATAGTGTCAAACAACTCGGGCAGGCAGATTATATCGGGTTGGGTTCCAGCTATCAGCTCAAGTCGCTGAAGTATCCTGTTTATCCTTGACTCCCTTGTGGTGTCAGGCCACAAGCCCCTGAGATCAACACTTGCAGCAAGCACCTCATGGGGAAGTTTCCCACGTTCACTATCTGCAGAAGAGGCACATGAATGGATTACAGCGCCGGCAATACCTGCTCCAAGTCCTGCAGAAGTATTCCTTATGAAATTTCTTCTTGACAAAGTTCCGAAACTACTCATAAATATCTGATTGTTAATTAAATAACAGTTATTTACAAATAAATCTCCAGGCACTGAAAATACGTCTCCGGGAATTATCCGGCAGATAAGTTTCAGCTGAAATACGGGAGCTTTGTTACAGCCGGATCGAAATTAAGCTTCTTCCTTATTGCCCCGGCCTCTGCTTCTGTAATCACAGTCTGGCGGATGACTTCAACACAGGATTCCAGGGAGGCAAAATTATCCATTCCGACATTGAGAACCGACACTGGAAGAGTCATTGCATACCTCAGCAGATCATCACCTGACACATTGCCGATAAGGACATTCTGTGCCATAACCTTTATTGCTATAATTCCAAGGTCTCTCTTGATAGCCAGTGGAAGCATATTGTCCTCATTGCCATTTGAACGGGAAGCATTCATCGGACACATAACAACATCTATATCAAACTCTTTTAAGGCTTTCTGGGAAGCTTCATTCCATTTATGGTATGAGAATCCGATATTCTGCACAACCTTCTCCTGCTTAAGTTTCAGAAAAGCCTTGTAACCGCCGCTGCTTCCAAGCAGTGTATCAACATCTTCAACCTTGTCGATTGAATGCATGCAGTAAAGGTCGAGATGATCGGTGCCAAGCTTGCCGAGTGTTGTTTCAATATCCTTCATTACTGCATCATAGGTCCTGCTGCCTGATTTAGAATTAAGGAATATCCGGTTTCTGTATTTCGGCACCAGAAACTTGCCATACCGTTCTTCAGAAAGACCGTTACCATAAGACCTGGCGGTATCAAAATATGTAATCCCAAGGTTTATTGCATGATCAATATGTTTCTGCAGGAGTTCATCCTTTACAGGCCAGTTGCACCATTGTGAACCACCGCCGAATCCCAGCCACGACACCATTCTGTTTGTACGGCCAAGTCTTTTCTGTGGAAGCTGCCCTTCAGGAGTTACATACTTAACAGCCTCTTTTCCTGATACATTGCCGGCTAAGGAAGGAACAAAGGCTGCTGTTGAAGTGACAGCGGCTGTCTGAATAAATTTACGACGGGTGAATGGAATCTTCATGGCATTACAGTTTACGTGAATAGTCCAAGTTATTATTTTTAATTTACAAATGAAGTTTTTTTAACTTATTATTCCGTTAAAAATGATTAATTTGGATACCGGACTAAAACAATCAAAGATGAAAACTTTACCCTTCCTCCCCTTGCTTATCCTGATTTTCAGCTG
>CAZEYY010000130.1:0-10154 GCA_964516485.1 uncultured Rikenellaceae bacterium | reverse complement strand
AGGACGCCACGAATAGAGACTCTGCCTGGTGGGCCGAGGCCAGACCGATACCCCTCACGCGGGAGGAGTCGGCCAGCCTCTCAACTGTTCCTGCCGCCGGCCGGCAGCTGGCACGACGCGACACGACAACAATCTCAATTACTATCGGAGCTGGACACCGGACGGAACAGGATGCAATCACCGCCCCGGACTCCCTCAGGAAGAAGAAGAGCGCCGCCGCCCGGTTCCTGCAAGACCTGGCAGGCGGCAGGAACTGGCAGCTCTCGAAGAATACCTTCCTCGACTTTAACGGGCTGGCTGACCTGAAAAGCTTCTCATTCAACTCCGTAGACGGATTTGTGGTCGGAATAGGCTTCACTCTCTCTGCAAAATCGGGCGAGGCAGGCCGCTTTACATTGGTACCCTCGGCAAGGTATGCCTTCAGCCGGGAACGGCTTATGTGGAACGTCACCGCCAATATGCTCTATGACCCGAAACATGCAGGGAACATCTTCCTAAGAGCCGGAAGCCAGTCGGACGAGTACTCACAGGCAGGAGTCAACCCTCTGATAAACACCGTTGCCTCCCTCTTCTTCAGGGACAACATGATGAGGCTCTACAGCAGCAGCTACATAATTGCGGGCCACCGGAGCGATCTGGCCAACGGGTTGAACCTGTCAGTGTCAGGAATGTATGAGCAACGTGATCCGCTGGAAAACAACACTGATTTTTCATTCTTCAGGAGAGAAGGTCCGTGGCATGACAACCTTCCTGACAATGACTGGATTACCGGCGGGGTTGATGGATATGCCCCCGAAAGTTCCTTCCGCCACAGCCACCTGTCGGCCACCACCATGCTGACATGGACTCCACGTCAGAGGTACCGTATCTCAAAAGGGGCAAAGATCCCCGCCGGCTCTGACTGGCCGACATTTGCCGTTACGTGGAAGCACGGATACAATTTTAATGACACACTTTCAGGCAACTTTGACATGCTGATGGGCGAGGTGAGCCGTACCGCCAGGTTCGGGGCCCTCAACGAGTTCCGGTGGCGCATCCGCGGAGGAGGATTCATCAACAGCTACAATGTAAGGCTGCAGGACATGCATTACTTCAATACCCAGTCATCGCCGGTGCTGCTCAACAACTACGAGGATGCATTTTACCTGGCTCCGGTTTATTCAATGGCAGCCAGAACCGGTTTTGCCGAGATGCACGCCAGATACACCACCCCCACTCTGCTCCTTAAGAGGCTGCCGGGACTCAGCCGTACACTGATGCGTGAAAACATAGGCCTCTCCGCGGCATGGACCCCTGAGGCAGGATATTACTGGGAAGCAGGATACTCCCTCAGCGAGGTGTTCCTTATTGCAAACGTTGGCGTATGGACCGGCTTCCGCGGCACTTCCTTCGAATCAGCCGGTATCAGGGTTGGAATCCGGATTGACTAGAGGTCAGTAATGGGCAGACTGTAGCTTAATCGCATTTGAAACAGAGTCATTTTGATAAACAAAACCTGTTACTAATCCAGCAGGTATGGTTTATTATGAAACAATCAACAGCAATTACAGACCTGGCACCTCTTGTCAGCCTATTAACAGTCGGGTTCATAATATGATCCTTATCAGTCATCGGCAATTACAGTACTTAGCCCATTTCTCAAAGTTCCTGTCAGACCTGATATTGTAAGACATACCATTCTTAAACAGATAGACATTATAGTCACTACTTTTCTTAATAAGAGAATCACCCGCTTCTATAGGAATGTCGTATTTTACCTCAGTCCCAAGATAATACCATTCATCTTCTTTAATGACTTTGACTGCAACAGTACTACGCTGCGTGTATTTGACTTCAATAATCCGCCCCTGAATAGAGCTATTAAAGTACTCACATCGCATTCTTAAGCTTTTTTTCATGTCAAATCCAAAAAAGATAATAATGATTATTATGAAGCTCAATAGCTTATTCATAATCAATATATGGGATAATCAATTATGGATTTACCATCAGACTCAATTTATAGAGAATCTGTATCTTAGGCAATTAATAAGTAATCCTTTAAAATAGTTAGGCACCAAGAGATTGACAATTATCCAAATAACGAATACCCCAGTTAAAATGTTATAGGGTCTGTAAATATCTCTAGGAATTTGTATCCCAAAGATTGAGGCTACAATTGAAATAACTATCAATGAGAGAATAATATATGCTATACACTTATTTATAATAACATACTTTCTTAGAAAGTAGATTTCCAATGAGTCCGAGAGTTTCTGAAATGATTCATCACTCCCAAAGTTTTTCAGGTATTCACGTATTGTCCTATACTCTGACACTCTGATTCTAAGTTTATTATAAATGTCAATTTTATACAAATAGTAATTCCTGCTTTTCTGTTTCTTTAAGTTGTTTGAAAATTCGCAAGTTCTGATTCGTTCAATTAAGTAGGTAAAATATACCAGGCTTTCTTTGTACCGTTTTAGTTCATAATACGAGGTAGCTACCGCCTCCAATACCATAAGATCCTCCTGATTGAATATTCCAGTCCGAAGATTCGACCCGTAATTTTCCCAATGCCTTATAACTTCATGGTATCCATTTGATAGATAGAGCTCCTTTATTTTTTCAAACATGCCCTGTTGAAAACTAGACTTATTCTCCATTTGATGTTTCATTATCATTTAAAGGAAATCGATTGAATTCACAGCGTAGTCATCATAATAATTTCATGTATGTCAACTCACTAGACAAAAGTTATTCAGGGCTTCCACCCTGGCCTGAATTGTCTAATAACCAATGTAGTGTCATAAACATAATGAGTTGGTGTGATTGTCATTGAATCAGGAACTACGACTGAATTCCAGTTCATATACAGATCAAAAGCTTTTAGAGCACCAAATAATAATGCTGCTCCTTCAGGCACGAATCCACTTGGATCATTCGGAAAACCCTGATTATTCACTCCACTGTTATTTAACATGTCACCATGAGCTTTCAACAAGTCACGTTCTAGCCTTTGGCCACGTTGATCTTGGTTTCTTTGCCATTGCTGCCCTGAACGAGTGTCTCCCTGCAGGGTAAGTAACTGAGTGTAAAGTAATACTCGAGATAGCGAGACGAGAGTTAGCCCTGATGATATGCCAACAATTTTCCTCCCTAGTGGGATCAATCTAAGTTCACTGGACCCAATAACGATTCCTGCCCCTATGTTAACGGTGGGACCTCCTCCTGTCCAAATACTTGTATTGCTAGACAATTGTCCTCCAATACCTTGAACCAATTCAAAACTGCGATAGGTGCTATACGATATGGGAACCTGAATGGTAATAGATTGAGAAACTCTTTCTGAGACTATTGAAGAATGGACCGAAGCATATCCTAGTGGATGGATAGAATAGTCATTCCATGAATGCCATGAAAAAGACATTGACATGGTAGCTCCTCCAGATCCGTTAAAAATGCTTCCTTGGCTCAGGTAACTGTAATACTGGTCATAGTATTGATAACTAAAATCAGCAAAACTTCCCATATATCCATTGTCTATTGCTTTAAAATAAGCATCTCTGACTTCCGAGAACTGATTTCCGTTGGGGTCTGTGTATTTTAGTGGATTGTTTATGCAATAACTATACCTGTTAAACGCTTGTGTCAGGTCTGGGACCTGAACATAGGGATCCGGCGCAACAAACCTTCCCAGCGCAGGGTCATAAAGTCGGGCATTCATGTTGATGAGACCGAACCAGGGCAGGTATTCATGACCGGTGTAACCCCGGTTCAGGAAGAGTGAGGGTTCTGTGCCAGGAGTGTATGCCGCTTGTGTGGAAGGATTACGAAGCCTCCCCCAGGGAGTGTAACTGATTTCCTGCTTCAGAGTGCCATCAGGATTCGCAATGTGAGTTATACTACCCAGATAATCACGGCACAGATAGTAGATTTTCCATACTCCTGCCTCTTTGACATATACTGCTGGAGCTGAGTATGGATCTCCGCCAAGGTAAAGCCTCTCACTAGCTGTGGTTGCATCAAACTCGTACTGGCCAGAGATATAATAACGTGTTAAGATGGTTGATCCGCTACCGGTCACGTCCATCTTTACCCTATCTCCATTCTGATTATAGGTAAAGGCAGCCGTCACACCATTCTCAGTAACTGATGATGGCCTGTTAAATGAGGTGTATGTTACCTGCTGATCTCTCATCGGAACAGCACCTCCCTCTGGTGTCAGCATGGTCACAGCATAAGGCTTATCAGGCAAATCATAAGACAACACTCCAGTACCTGGCATGTGAGTCAGATTCCCGGATGGACTATACCCAATCTCTGCTCCCCCGATTTCCATAAGTCTGTTAAGATTATCGTAAAGGAAACTCTCAGTAATTCCCCTTTTGTTGTCTTTTCTTGTCAGAAGATTACCAGTTAATGAATCAAATCTGAAATCAAAATCCTGCAGATTACCGGCTTTTCTTCCCGTAGGGATTCCATAAGAAGAGTAGCTGTATGTCCTTGCAATAGGGCCAGTTTGTGCTGAGACGGGCTGTCCGAAAGCATTCTCGTCTGTAACCTTCATTATTGTAATATTATTGTTCAGCTTGATTTCAGTGTTATGACCGTAGGCATAAAGATAATTCTCAGTTCCTATGGATCCTCCCTGCGAGGCATAACTAATCGCGGAAACATTGCCTCCTGAATAAATGTAAGTCTTCTCCAGATATTTACTGTCTGGCACTGTCTCTCGTATCTTATAGATACGATTATAGTCATCATAATCAATGGTCTGAGAGGTATTGTTGGTTGATGTTATTGTATCCGGTAAACCATCAGCATTGTAACAATATCTCGTATTGAACTCCGGTCGGCTGCTGCTGGTAATCCTGCCATACCTGTCATAATTCGTAGTTATTGTATTACCATTCGCGTCAGTTTGGGTTTTAACCAGTCTGTTATTTACATATGCCTCACTGAAGCTAAGTGTACCGACACTCGGATCAGATATGGTGTTCTGCCTGCCATACTGGTCATATCCGAAGGAAGTCTCATTTCCGGATGAGGCAATAGATGACAGCTGAAGATCAGGGCGGTATAAGTAACTGATCGTACCTCCGGGATCAGTGACACCGATTAACATGTCTGAAACATCAAATGTCCTGGTTGAGGATATTCCGTCTTTAGTTTCGGTGATATTTAACGCAGAATAGTTCCATGATGTTACCCTCCCGGTGCTTTCAGTAACCGATTGCGGGCGATTGTAATTATCATACAAGTAATTGTTCCAGAAGACAGGGGAACTTCCTTTGAACGGTAGTGATAATTTCTGCAGGCGTCCAAGGTAATCGTAAACTTTATCAACATACTGCCATGTACCGTCAAATCTCTGAATTGCATGCCTGACTTCTCTTCCAAAAGCATCATACCAGATCTTTCTGGCGGGCTGACCTGTAGTATTGTAACTAACATAATAAATCCCAGGGTTGCCCCAACTGAAAACCGTACTCTCGGTTACACCATCAGGATGGACAACTGAGGTTGGCTGACCCCACTGGTCAAAATTCCTGGTTGTAACCTGACCTTTATAATTGGTTACAGTTCTGGCATTACCGTACTTATCATAATTTGCATAAATGGTGGTTTGTCCTATGGCATTGGATTCAGTAGCCAGATATCTTCCTGCAGGATCATAAGTGAAACTCTTTCCTATAAAATCTGTAACATCATAAGGAGCTGATTCAACTAACATCAAATTACCGTTTGCATCATAAGTCCACTTTACCTCTCCGGTTTTCAGTGTTCCTCCTGTACCTGTATATGTTCGTTTCAGTTTAGGAAGGGAATTGGGGTAATATTGTATTTCCTCTTTATCAATCCATGAGACACCATTACGCGTCCTTGTTACGGTCTTCACCAGAGGGACCCCCAATAGATAAGGAGTACCCGCGGAGTTGTTATATGTCTGGGAAGTAAGTGTAGATATACCTCCACCAAAACTTACCAACTCCGTGAGCAGGTTGTTATATGAATCATACGTGTAGTCGACTGTTCTTGTCGTGTTTCTGAGCTTATCGGTTACCGTAGTTCTGTTCACCTTTATTGTCAACTTCTTATTCGATGCAACACTGGCACTCGCCTGGTATAAAACTTCTGAAACTGTGGTGCTGTCTTTCACCGGGATACCATAGTTTAACGGATTGATCCTTCTTGATGAGTAGTGGTTATTAAGCAGATTGGTGGTTGTCACTTTTTCAAATCCCCTGAATCCAAGGCCCTGCCTGTGAATGACAGCATTATGGTAATTAAAGGATGTGTTATCTGAAAGAACTCCATTATGAAATGTCTCCTGCATTGATGCTACCCACAATGGCCCCATATAGTTTTCGTAAGGGAATGTGGCATTGTACCCGCGTGTATAAATCAGCCCTGACGAGTTATTTACTCCATATCCATCATTGAGCTGATTGTAATAATTTCTCTGCACAATTCCTGTACTTGTGACTGAACCCGTCAGCAGTCGTTGCTTACTCTCATTCCTTGTGGAAAATATTCTATATAAATTGTTGTTGTAGACTCCAATAAGGAAGTTATGGAAATTTGGCTGAGCAACTGAAGATTGCACAAGCTTCGTCGCAGAAGGACATATATTGGAGTATAGCACTGAATTATTGTCAGGGTTCAACAATCCATTTTTCGATAGGTACACATACATTGAATTACCGTTCTGCCGAACAATATCGGATGAGCCATCCTGATCTATATCCTGTGCAAAGAGCCTATCACTATAAGTATCATTAATGAAAGTATGAGTTGTTCTTGAAAAAGGAGAGATCTTGTCCCCAGAGCCATAATAAACACTCCACTGATTTCCATTATCAATATATTCATAGACCTCTCTCTGAACTTTATATCCATGAAGAGGGCAGCAAAGTCCCGATCCCGATCCTTCATCACATCCATACCCAAGAGAGCTTCCGCATTCAAAACAAACCGGTGATGGTTGGATATAGCTGGAACAATATCGGCAATTATGGGAGAATTCGTTCAATATAGGGTATTCACCGCCGCAATACGGGCACGTAACCGGGGCCCAGACTGGTATATCCACAAGGGTTTCATTATAATAAGACTTCACAGGTGCAACCATTAGATCCAACATCCCGTCCGCATTCAGATCTCCCGAAAGAACTGTTCTTGTAAGAAAGGTGGTTCTGTTAATTGATGTTGTTGAAGATACCAGATCAAGGCTCTGAGTGGAACCGCTGCCATTAAATGTGTACATGTACATCCCGGTAGCATTAAAAAACAAATATCAGTTTTACCGTCGCCATCATAATCCATGGGGATGATCTTATCGTTTTCACGGTCAAACTCAAATTTGTGAGCATCATACATTTTAACATTATTATACAGGTCGATCAGGGTACACTTGGACTTCTTATCTGTTTGTCCAAGGGGATGATTCATAGATAAGCACAACATATCCATCCGCCCGTCACCGTTGAAATCTCCAATGAAATAATCCTTCGGCCAATAACTCTTTGGACTGTTATAATGAGTCAGGGCAGGATTAAGGTCCCATGATCGTACATATGACTGGACTAATCCTGAATATATGCTTGGTTGATAAACAGTAAAGGTAACCCTGTCGTAATTATTTGTTACTGTATTGTTAATTTTTACCACTTCTTCTCCTGACTTGCCGTCAAAATCTCCGGACGTCAGCTCCATAAAACCACTGCCGGCGGTCAGAGTGGATGGTAATGGGAAAGTTTCAGCAAGGGATTGGTAGATCAAAAGAGCCTGCGCCGAATTGTATTCTGTATAATAATAATAAGTGGAATGAGAAAACAGACCCCCTTTCTTATAATATACTGCAGTATTATTCTTATCCGGATAAATTAAAAGTGCGTCGTCATCTGTACCCCAATCAAACTTACCCTTACGTGTAATGACCGGAATCGCCTCATTAAAATATGAATACAAAATGCCCTCAGTCTTATTCAGAGCTGCTGTCTGGTTATCGTTGTAGCCATAGTAGAACTTCAGGGGATTTAGATCATCACAATCAATCCGGTCAAGAAGAGAAACTTTATCTTCAATGTAAGTAAGAGTATATGTATGAAAAATATCGCTTCCCGAGTAGCTGATAATCTTGTCAAGCAAGTAGTCTTCTTTCAGGAGTCTCCCTCCATAATAGGATTCCGAAACATCATTCCTGACCTTGTAGACAAAATTTATCCTTGCATAGTGTGTAGTATAATTGTTTTTGCCGTAATGGATATTATCAATATAATAATGATTGTTCCTGAGAGTATAACTGAATTCAATCTGATTACCCAGAATGTCAGTTAGTTTCGTTATTGGATAAAACAACTGGTTGCTTTGGTTCTCAGGAAAACCATATATAGCAGTCTTCCCGTCCGGGTAAGAGACATTGAAGTAAGCCACAATGCGTCTGTCATTTAATACCGGAACTACTTTGATGTTTCCCTGATAAGTCTCATACTGTCCAGCTGTTGAAGTGGGGAGAATTCGGTTTCCGTCAAGCATAAATGGATCCGTTTCATCCATCTTCATAGGAGCAGAATACCCATTGTAGTATCTATTGAATGATACTCTGGATATAGACGACAATCCCGAAACAGCCCATCCGTTACCAACTGGTCCATTACCACCCATACTATTATATACAACCGAGATTGTCGGCCCTAAACCATTTCTCCCAGGGGCACATGATATAGGAACAGAATAGGTTATCGCTCCGCCAGATGAAACATTGGATTCAACCGGAATGCATCCCACCCTGAAGCTTGTATTGACCTGTACCTGTGTTGGAATATGAGAGAGAGGATCACCCCCGGAAAGGAGATTGGATGTTGCTGTAAAAGAAAGATTAGCAGAACCAGCAGGTATGGTCTGTGGAACAGTGGAACGACCGGGAGCTTTCTCATTTTTCTCCTTCTGGGAGTAGTATTCCACTGCCTCCTTTGAGAGAACAACCGGGAAGAGTTCAGTATTTATTATAGTATCTTCAACCAATTGCGCCACTGCGACTATCCTTAGACTGTCAGCAATGCCCTGTCCAACAGTCATAAAGCTACCGGACATTAGCAGCAACAAGCATACTAATAAAGTACGGATTCGTAAGATATATTTTGGTTTCATGGCAGTTCATTTTCGTTTATTCTTTGACAATTTTCCAGGCTCTTTTCTCTCCATTCATGGAAAGTTGTAACACATAGGTGCCCCTTCTTAAACTACTCATGTCAAGTGTGGTAAGTTCACTGGTAACCTTCTCGCGTCTTATCAAACTCCCGGACAGGTTATATACAAAGTACTCACTTACAACTTCATTCTCAAATCCTTTAATTGAAATCAACAATAGACTTTCCACCGGATTTGGGTAGATTTTTATCTCATTTTGTCCAATGGTCTCTGCAATCTCTTTGATTTGCACATCTGCACTTTTTAGACCAATGAAAATGGTTCTGCTGATGCGGTTGCCGGCATCATCATAAGAGTATCTCAGTTCTTGCGAACTAACAACAATGGTAGCCAAAAGACTACACAATAAAGTGACAAGCTTTTTCATGACAGTAGATATTATTATTGACTTAGTACCTTATTGCAGAAGGTTAATCTCACGAATGAGATATCATCAAATTTACATCGATTTTCAATCAATTGCAACCCAGGGAAAGAAATTTTAAATATATTTTCTCAAACAAGATAAAGTCTTATTTAATCCAGCCTCAGGAACACAAGTGATTCTACACCCAGAAAGAAATTTCACGGCAGCTGAAGCGCCAGAGCACTTACCGAACACTGATGAAAAAGAAAATAGCCTTATATGGGGATAAGGCAGAAGAACCAAATGACACAACAAAACAGAAGACAATACATTCCCGGCATTTCGACGGAAAGCGACTTCAGAACGGCCTCCGGCCATTATCATCCGCCGAAAAATCGCTGAAATCCGATGAGATATCATTGTTCATCTTCGAACCCATAGTGAAGACACCTCCCGATGGTACATCGGCGAATGAACCGTCAGGACCGAACTCATCAGGCTCGACAAACGCCGCCCTGTCTTCCTTGAAGTAAAGCAGTACCTCATCGGTGGGACCGTTACGGTTCTTGGCCAGTATGATGTCGGCATGACCCTTGGTTGACCCGCCGTCCTC
>CAZEYY010000129.1:4515-10289 GCA_964516485.1 uncultured Rikenellaceae bacterium | reverse complement strand
CGACTTACATGGGTGTAAATCTCGGTGGTGCGGGTGCTCTTGTGCCCTAGTAGCTCCTGTATGTACTTGATGTCTAGTCCGTTTTCGTGCAGATGAGTTGCATAGCTGTGCCTCAGACAATGTATTCCGACTTCCTTCTTTATGCCTGCTTTGCGCAAAGCCTGCTTGAATACTCTGTAAACACTTTCTGATGAATAGATGCCCCCCGTCTGCCCCTCAAATAAATACTCCACAGGTGAATAACTGGCAAGATATTCATCTATCTTCTGAAATACCTTCGCCGGTACCGGAACAATACGGTCAACCTTGCCCTTGCCTTCAAGTATGTGAATAATACTCCTGCTCCGGTCTATGTCCTTCAACCTTATGTTGATAACCTCAGAACGCCTTAGCCCGCATGAGTAAACTATCCATAACAGCAGCTTATGCTTGACATTGCCCGGAGCATTGAGTATCCTGCCAACTTCCTCCTTCGAAAAGGTCTTTGGCAATGAACGCCTCTTCCTGGGCCTGCTCAAAATATCAATGTTTATCCTGCCTGTACCATTAACCTGATAATAGGTCTTTATCGCAGAAATCATCTGGTTCTGATAGGCTGCAGAATATCCGAGCTTAATAACTATAGTCTGTATGAATTCAGAAATCTCATCACCTGAAATAGCATCAGGCTGCCTGTTGTCAAAATACCTGAAAAAATACTCCATCATTGACAGATAAGCCTCCTTCGTGCGTGGACTGTAACGCTTCTCATCAAGGTAATCTGCCATCAGTTCAAGACCTTCTGAAACCTGCATCCCGAAGCTTCTCTCATTTATCTCCTTATGAATCTTTTTCCGCTCTGCTTTAAGATCTGAACTGACTTTTTCCTTATTAAGAATTATCTGCACTCCTTCCTTGCTGAAATAATCAGCTAATGAATCACAGGTCATCTTCGACCAGGTGAAATACCATTCCCTTCGTGACATATCATACCTGCCCCTAAAACTTCTCAGTTCGCTGACCCACCTTTTCTCAAAGGGTATGGGAAGCCTTATCACAAGCGATCCTCCTTCCTCTGAAATCCTGAATTCAACACATCCTGCCAGCAATCTTTGTGGTGCAGACTCTTCATTTTGTATCCTGTTGTCCGATTCCTTATTAGCAGGCTTTTCAGTTCTGTCAGTCTCTGAATGTTGCTGTAAATTTCTGTTGGACGTCAGTCCGCCAATATCAAGCTCTGCAACTTCTTTCAATTCCCTGATTATATTCCTCAGATCTGCTTCTGTATCAGTGGTGTAAAAGCATTTGTTTGTTGAGGAAAAGACTACTCCTGGTATCTTCTTTACCCTGTCTTTCAATACTTCATCAAAACCGAAGAAGATGCCAATCCTTTCTTTTTCCCTGTGAAAGAAGCGTTTCAATGTTACTTTCTTTTTCATATTCTGCAGCGAGATTAAAAACTCTCTTTTTAAGGCACAGCCCCGTCAGTCACATGTAGCACTATTGACTAACAAGCACAAAATAAGATAGTTGTAATGCTTTTCCAACAATAATTTCCCCTCACACGATCGCATTGCATAACAAATTTAGTAAACAGAATGAAGAAATGAAAGTAAAAGGACCGGAATTTATATGTTGAAGACAAATAGCTGAGTAAGAGGTGGAAGGGCGGAAGGCGGAAGGCGGAAGGGAAGAAAGGCGCAGGGCGGAGAGCTCAGGGCGAAGAGCTGATGGCTGATAGCTGATAGCTGATAGCTCGTAGCTCGTAGCTCGTAGCGCAGGGCGCAGGGCTCTGGCTAAAGACTGCAAGTCGAAACGAAGTGGAGATCCCGCCTCAGCGGGAACTGCAAGACCTAAAACTCCGCTACCGGTGCCTTAAATGTTACCGGATCATTATTCAGCCCGTGTTTATAATTGATGACTTCAATGTTTTCCGGAACGATCTTAATAAGTACGAAAATATCCTGCCAGTTGGGAATACCATTCCAATAGTCGCGTTTCATGGTGGTTAACAGGGCTTTGTCGTCAATGACTTCTGCGTTGCCTGTGATATTGACATAGCCTTTTGCAACATTGTGATTTGCGAAATAGACCGATACCTTTGGATTGTTCCTTAGTTCTCTTACTTTTCTGCTTGATCTTGAAGTTGCAAACCAGATTGTTAAATCATCCTTCAGCGGAAAAGGATTCATAGTGCGTGTCTGAGGCTGACCTGTGGAATCGACTGTCACTAATCCGCAATATGAAGTCTCGCTGATTATTTCCCTGGCTGCCAGAATAATTGTGTCGCGGCTGACAGGTTTCTGTCCTGCGGCAATACTTCCGCTTATTGCAAAAAGCAATATTGAAAAAATGTAATTTCTGTTCATAAAGGCTCTCTGATTAATATTGTGAAAGATGCTTGAAATTCCAATTTATTGTTTATTGTTTAACATGTGTCTGGCAAATTTTACTTTTATCCTGATATGTTTTTATATATGACCGTTAAACATAATTGTTACCCTAAGTCTAAATCCGCTGCATGATTTCCTTTCCTCATGTTAAATTACCCAAAAAGTAGTATTGTCAGCTGTTTGGTATGACAAAAAAGCTATTTTTGCGACGCGAAAACAAACAGGAGTTATAAATTTAGTCTGGATCAAAAAGCTGATTATCATAAAGTATGCTGATACGGAAGACAATCTTAGCAACAAAAAATACTCCGGAGATCGTTCTTGATCCTTCCGGAAAAATACAGATAAAAGGCCGTTCAATAAGCGGTGAAGTGAAAGCTTTACCGGAAGAAGTTGAGATATGGCTTGATTCTTATTTGCTGGATCCCAGTGATATTACTCTTATTGAAATATATCTCGACTATATTGGCGGTTTCAGCTCCGGGTATTATCTCGAGATTGTAAAAAAAATTAAAGATGCTCTCAGCCAGAATAAAAAACTTGCTGTGAACTGGTATTACGAGGAAGGGGATGAAGATATACTTGAAAAAGGTGAGTGTTTTTCAATCTACCTGGGCCTTCCCTTTAATTTCATACTTCTGAAGGATCCTTCAGTAAATGATTTTGATATTAATAATCTATAATCCTTAAAATAAGATTATTACGTCAAAGGCTTCTGTTAATATTCCTTGTCATAATAAACTCGAAGGGGAAATTTATTACTGATGAAATGTGTTCTCCTCTTTCTATGATATCATGGTCGGCTTCTTCATGATACCAGTGAATTTTTAACTTCTTATTACGGGTTATCAGTGTTGTAAGCTTCTTCAGGATATTTATTATGCTCACAGTTGTAAAACTGTTAAGGTACTCAAATGCAAAAATGACGTGATTGTTATCCTTGGGTTCCTTTAAATATTCATCAATCCATACGTTTATCCTGCCAAGCGTTTCATTATTTCCCGGCAGAAAACCTCTTCCTTTTATAACAAATACTCCGTCAGTGTTAAAATGAATCTCATTGAGTTTGTCTGCTGACAAAATATGCAATTCCTGTATGGCCATTAATGTATTTCTATAATTGATGTTCCCGGCGCAATTATAATAAAAGTTATCCTGTAATACACTATAGCTCTTTTTCGTAAATACGGAACTTTTTAACAACCTTGCAGCCTACCCGTTCGTATTCACCTCTCATCTTGGTGTTATCTTCAAGAACAAGGTGGCTGTCGAGAAGCTCCATCTTCTGCTTTATGGCCGATTGAAGTATCTTCACACCCATCAGAACGTCAAGTCCTTTTCCCCTGTATTCCTTCTTTACACCGCCAAGCATCATAAGCAGTTTTTTGGACCTTTTTGAATCCCTGAGGATTTTGAAAATGCCAAAGGGGAAGATCCTTCCCTTTGCTTCCCTTATCCCGTTGCTGAAATCAGGCATGCCGATGGCAAATCCGACAATAGAATCCTTTGCCTTGATTACCTTCACGAACCTGGCATCAAGAACAGGCAGATACCTGTTGGCAAACTCAAGCTTCTCCTTGTCATTCAGGGGAACGAATCCATAGATCTCCTTAAAGGTGTCGTTCATAAGTTCAAGGATATCAATTATATATGGCTTCAGCTCCTTTATCGCATTGAATTCAAGTATCTTGTATTCCATCTGGTGCTCCATCCTGGCAAGCACCTTTTCATAAATTAGAGGAAATTGTTCCGGCAGCTTACCGAGGTAATTCACAAGATCAACCTTTTTCATATAACCTTCTTCCGCAAGGAATTCAGGCATATATGGAGAGTTATTCGGGCTTGTCATGAACTGGGGATATTCAAATCCTTCAACCTGAAAGCCCTGCGGATCCTTGTCTGAAAAACCTAGAGGACCCACAATCTTTTTCATTCCCTTTTCCCTGAGCCAGTTCTCCACAGCGCTTATCAGGGCATGAAACACTTCCCTGTCTTCATAACACTCCATGAAACAGAACCTACCGTTCATCTCACCGTGAATTGTGTTGTATCGGTTGTTGACAAGACCCATGATCCTTCCCACAGGCTTCCCGTCCCTGAAAGCAAGAAGGAGGATTGCATCGGCGTACAGGTATGATTTGTTTTTCTTTTTATTGAACAGGAGCTTTTCGTCCATGTAAATAGGATGCAGCCATTCAGGTTCATTCCTGTGTACCTTCTCAGGAAGAAAAATAAATGTCCGGCGATCCTTATTTGTAAGAACCTCTTTGATTACTACCTGCCCCATGATCTTGCTTTTGTTTGAAAAAACTTGTGAAATATAATATTAATTGATGTGATTCTAAATAAAAAGGTCAGAAATCACGAATAATGCGAAGATAACGCTTGCTATGCCGTTTGTTGTACCGAATGCCAGGTTCACCCTGCTGAGGTCATCATGTTTTACAATAAGGTGCTGATAGAGAAGCAGACCCGAAAAAACAGCAGCTCCTGACCAGAACAGAATACCTGCATTTCCATAAATACCAGCTGTGAAAACAAGAATAAAAGTTATTATATGAAGAGCTGAGGAAATAATAAGGGCATTCTTCCTGCCTGTAAGTGACGGAATAGAATGAAGGCTGGCTGACTTGTCGAAATCATCATCCTGCAGGGCATAGATAATGTCAAAACCACCTGACCAGGTAAGCACTATAAAAGAGTAAATCACAGGAAGAAGGTCAAATTTCCCGGTAACTGATATATAGGCTCCTATTGGCGCCAGGCTCAATCCAAGCCCCAGTATGAGGTGGCAGAGCGCTGTAATTCTTTTTGTGAGGCTGTAGCCAAGTATCACTGCCAGGGCAACAGGTGACAGCCATAAGGTGAGCCTGTTGATGAAGTATGTTGTAAGTACAAACAAGCCGGCATTGGCAATAACAAAAACTGTTGCTGCCATGGGTGAAACTTTTCCTGAAGGTATTTCCCTGTTGCTTGTCCTCGGATTGATCGTATCAAAATGCCTGTCAGCCAGTCGGTTGAAACCCATGGCAGCATTCCTCGCGAAAACCATGCACAATATTATCAGAAGCAGGAGCCGCAGGCTGAATTCCTGGCCTTCAACCGATACGGCAAGAGAAAAGCCGATAAGGGCAAAAGGCATGGCAAATACAGTATGACTGAATTTTACGAGAGAAAAATATTTTGAGATCTTTTCAAAATGCATTTTCATTGCTCAAGAAGCTTCCTGTAGGTTTGGTACTGTTCTTCTGAAAACGCAACAAAAGTAACTATTTCAGGAAATTTGTTTTTCATCAGGAATCTCTTTGTTTCATTTACGGCAATAAGGGCAGCCAGGTCAGAGGGGAATCTGTATGCACCTGTTGAGATACCCGGAAAAGCAATTGTTTTGAGCTTGTTTTG
>CAZEYY010000129.1:0-4415 GCA_964516485.1 uncultured Rikenellaceae bacterium | reverse complement strand
TCTATCCTGTTATTCATCTCCTTATCTGAGCATTAAGTTCTTTCTCAAATGCCATAATAAGGCTGTTCATTACCTTGTCAATATTCTTGTCCGTAAGAGTTCTCTGGTCATCGCGCAGGGTGAAGCTTACAGCATAGGATTTTTTGTCTTTTCCGAGACTTTCACTTTCATAAACATCAAACAATGATATATCTCTGAGTATGTTTTTCTCAACTTTTAAGGCAATTTCCCTTATCTGTGAGAATTTTACGCCTTTGTCGAGCAGAAGTGCAAGGTCCCGCTTTACAGAAGGATATTTCGGTAACTCCCTGAATGATATTTTGTGACTGCTTATCAGTTTTAACAGAAGGTCCCAGTCGATACTTCCGTAATATACCTCCTGTTCAATATCAAATTGTTTCAGGTACTTTTTTGATATTTTCCCGGCTTCGGCAACTGCCTTTTTGTTATGCAGGTATGTTATTGATTCTGAAAAATATTTCTTACTGCTTTCACCGCAGGTAAGGTCGTTCAGGTTTAATCCGAGCCTTTCAAAAACAAGTTCCACGTACGATTTTATATTGTAAAAATCAGTAAGCCCAGGCTTGTTGTTCCATCCCTGCCTTCCTGCATGACCTGTCAGATAAATGTCAAGATGCTCTGACTCGTTGTAATCACCGGGAGCAGGCGCAGCTTCTCCTTTTTTTCTGAAGAAGTAACAGTGCCCGAATTCAAAAAGCTTCAGGTCGGTATTCTGCCTGTTTATATTCCATGCCACCGACGATAAGCCTCCAAAGAGCAGGCTCTGCCTCATGGCATTAAGATCGGAGCTGAGAGGATTGGCAAGAAGAACAAGATGATCCCTGTCAAAGTCCTCGTTATCCTGGTAAAAGGCAGCAGGGTTGAGCGAATTGCACATCATCTCCGCGAAGCCGTTTGCAGCAAGCAGATCAGAGATTATATTGACAAGCTTTTCCTTGTCAGGTTTTTCCGCCCAGGTAAGTGTTGAATTTACGTGCTTGCTGATTTCAACATTGTTGTAACCGTATATCCTTAATATTTCCTCAATAACGTCAGCTTCCTTCTTCACATCAACCATGCGTGTTGGTATCTCAAGCAACAACCTGTCGTCAGTTTCTTCCTTAATTACAATGCCAGTCAATGATAAAATCCTTTTTATTGTCTGTTTATCAATGCTTTTGCCAATCAGTCGTTTAATATTCCGGTAGCTTACTTCAACAAGAGCTCTCTTTATCTGAACGGGATATATATCAACTATGTCAGAGGATATTCTGCCACCAGCCAGGTCCCTGATAAGCAAGGCAGCTCTTTTGAGAGCCCATGTTGTGATCTCGGGATCTGCACCTCTCTCAAACCTGAAGGAGGCATCGGTCTTGAGACCATGCCTTTTCGATGTTTTCCTGATTGAAACAGGATTGAAGTAGGCACTTTCAAGGAAGATATTCTTTGTCTGGCTGCTTACTCCTGATTTTATCCCTCCGAAAACGCCGGCTATGCACATTCCTTCATTTGGATTGCATATCATAAGGTCCTTTGAAGAAAGGCTTCTTTCGGCAGAATCGAGTGTGATGAATTTGCTTTTATCAGGCAGGTTTTTAACAATGACCTTTTTACCATCTATTTTATCAGCATCAAATGAATGCAGGGGCTGTCCGATTTCATGCTGTACAAAATTGGTTATATCGACAACATTGTTTATTGGATTCAGGCCGATAGCTTTAAGCTTGTCCTTGAGCCACTGTGGTGATTCACTTATTGTTATGTCGCTTATTGTAATCCCGGTATATCTCGGGCAGTCAGTGCTGTTCTCTATAATAATCTCATAAGGATTGCTGTTGTCATCGGGTTTGAATGATGACAGATCGGGGAGGGAAGCCTTTCCTTCAAAGCCCTCATTGAGAGCAAGATAAGCAGCAAGATCTCTTGCAACGCCGAAATGGGAACCACTGTCGATCCTGTTTGGAGTAAGACCAATCTCGAAAACTGTATCCTTTGTTATTTTGAAGTATTCCGCTGCAGGAGTTCCTGGTATTGCATCCTTATCGAGCACCATAATTCCCTGATGATCAGTGCCCAGTCCCAGTTCATCCTCAGCGCATATCATGCCTTCGGATAATTCACCCCTTATCTTTGATTTCTTTATTTCAAAACTCTCATCGCCCTTGAAGATTTTAGTTCCTGTTGTTGCAACCGGCACTTTCTGACCTGCTGCCACATTCGGAGCTCCGCAAACAACCTGGATAGGCTGAGATCCGCCGATATTTACTGTTGTTACTGAAAGCTTGTCAGCATCGGGATGTTTTTTACAGGTAAGGACTTCACCGATAACAACACCTTCAAGTCCTCCTTTTACTGATACCCATTCTTCCATTCCCTCTATCTCGAGGCCAAGTCCTGTCAGAATCACGGCAAGCTTTTCAGGTTCGATATTTATCTTCAGATAATCCTTTAACCAGTTGTACGAAATCTTCATTTTGAGGTTCTTTATAATTTGCGGTCAGGATGCAAAAGTAAGGAATTTTGAAATACTGCTTCACGGCTGTTCAAATTTTGGAAAAAGTAAACAGGTGCAGGCAACTTAATTATTATTATTATTATCGGTTTGTTAATTTTAAACTTATTTTGAAGACTGTATCCTGTTTAAAAATTGCAACAGATAATATCTGGATTAATGCAATAGTTTAATGACAGATAATGAGATAATTGATCTTGTCCTGGCTGGCGAAAGAGACAAATACCGGCTGCTGGTTGAAAGGCACCAGCAGATGGTATTCCGTACCTGCATGGGTTATCTGCATAACAGGGATGACGCGGATGATCTTACACAGGAGGTGTTCATACAGGCTTATCAGTCACTGTCGCGTTTCAGGAAAGATTCGGCATTCTCCACATGGCTATACCGTATTACAATAAATGCTTCCCTGAACAGAACACGCAGGCAGGCTAATTTCCTGAAAAGGGGATTTGACGGGCTGTTTGGGAAGCAGGAGCAGGACATCTCTGATCTTATCGCAGATTCCGGGGATAATCCGGAAGAGCTGATGATAAAGGAAGAACACAGGAAATGGATAGCAAAAGCGCTTGAGAGCCTTCCTGAAAACCAGCGTACTGCAATTGTGCTCAGCAAGTATGATGAGCTGCCTCAAAAAGAGATTGCAGAAATAATGAACACGACTGAAGGAGCTGTTGAAGCCCTTATTCAGAGGGCTAAGGCCAATCTGAGAGTAAAGCTGTCTGCAGGAATAAAAAAAAGATGAAGAATACCGCAGGAAAAACAATAGTTTTGTTTCTAATAATAAATATCAGGTAAAATGGACTGTAAAACATGCCGGAATGAGCTGGATAAATATCTGGAAGGAAGCCTTACAGATACAATGGTTAAAGCAGTTGAGCAGCATCTCATTGAATGCAACACATGTTCTTCGCTTTTCTCCAGGCTGAAGCTGGCTGACCAGTTTATTGAGTCAGAAAAGAAAGTGGAGTCAAATCCCTTCCTTTCAACCCGCGTAATGGCTGCAATCAACAGCATTGAAAACAGACAAGCGGTAAAATCTATGCCATCTTTTGCTGTAAGGCTCCTTAAGCCGGCTCTGATAACAATTACTGTTACTGCGGCAATTTTTCTTGGAATCCTGGCAGGAAATATAGGACGTAATTCCCTGTCAGCATCACAGATTCCCGAAGAAATAGTGTATCTTAACGACTCCGGTCTAGAGTCTTTGAACTTATATATTACAGAATAACAGAGTGCAATGAAAGCAGAAAGCAGAAATACAATTCTTATTTGGTCGGTTGTTGCACTGATTGTGTTAAATGTATCAACCCTGGCGACAATTTATTACCAGCGTATTATCAGCAATAAGGAAGCAGTAACTGTAAGCCCTGCAACGGAGATTAACCAGGCCCGTGAGGATCAATTCAGCGGAAGATATTTCAGGGACAGGCTTAATTTTTCTCCTGAACAGATGGACCGGTTCCAAAACTTCAATCCTGAGTTCCGCAGTGAAGCCAGGGAGATAAACAACCGGCTTTCAGAACTAAGAAATGAAATGCTTGACGAATTGTCATCTGAAGATCCCGACAGGCAGAGACTTGCAAGCCTGTCTGATTCAATTGGCTTTCAGCACAGCATACTGAAAAGACTTACATACGACTACTACCTCAATATCAGGAATATATGTAATCCTGACCAGAGACAAAACCTCAGAGACCTGTTTTATGATGCTTTCGGTTCAGATATGAGGGGCATGCAACAGAATATGATGAGGAGGAGAGGACAGTACAGGGGTGGCAGAAACTGAAATCACAATGAGCATTGAGTGACTCATCCCCCCGGCCCCCGTATCTACCTGAACTCATCCCCCCGGCCCCCTTCTCTGCACGAACTCATCCCCCCGGCCCCCTTCTCTTTTGGC
>CAZEYY010000128.1:0-10342 GCA_964516485.1 uncultured Rikenellaceae bacterium | reverse complement strand
TCACCCTGTCATCCCTGAAATCGCGGTAGTCGCAACTGCTTTCCTTAATGCCGGTAACGGTTTCATAAAGTCTTGTGTTGCTGATCTCCCATCCTGAAGGGATCATTGCTGTCAGGGCAATATTGTCAACACGGGTGAAGGTATTGTTTGTAATCCTTGCAAGCATCATGAAATCAGTTCCCTGCTTCAGCTGTGAAGGATCAATTACTGCCAGGTTCCTGTTAAGATATTCAATCTTCACTGCGAGTCCCTTCTCCGATTTTACTGCAGGGCCTGCCGGTAAGGCATTTCTAAGTGTCAGAGTTGCATAGACAGGCGAGCCGGACCTGTTCTCAATAAGCAGGGTATTATCATTCTTTTCTGTTTTCAGGTCGAGGGAGTGAATCTTTCCCCTGTTTACTTTCAGGGTCTTACCTTCACCATTGAATGAAAGGTTCACTTCTGAAGCCGATTCTCCTGATATCTGCATTTTTTCCGCCCACTTCATCCAGGAGAAGAGGCCCCATGCTGCTGATTGCGTGCTGAACCAGCTTTCATTGCTGAAGGAGTTGCATATCTCAGAAGCAAGCCTCAGGGCTTCCTCATTTTTACCAAGAAGGGTAAGCGTATAAAGTATTATTGCCTTATCCCTTGTTTCGCTGCCATAATAATATGCGCTGTACTCAGGCTCTGTTGATATATCTCTCATATCAAGGAGCTCATCTGCAGCTTCCTTCCTGCCAGTTGTTATATAAGCAGCTGCCAGCAGCCATTTTGATAGCCGCGGCAGTCCGGGTGTTTCCCTGAGCCTGTTCATCGACGGTTTATCGGGCTGTCCGGCAAGTGCCAGGGTAAAAAGCCTGTATGCCTGATCATTTGCAGTCTGTCTGAATTTTGTGTCGAACTTCCAGTCACGGGCCTGCGACTTCTGGTATGCCATCCATTTCTGCATGAAACCGGGAGGGATACTGTACCCGAGGCGTTCAGCCTCTGCCATGAAATGACCTGTGTAGGATGTGACCCAGTTGTCGGGCTGGTTTGCCCCCGGCCACAGGGCAAGGCCTCCGTTTGCCATCTGGCGGGAATATGCTTCATCAATGGCCTTTGCAACATTGAATGAGGCCTTTTTTGACAGATTATAGTCGCTGCCTGATATTTTCCCTATCCAGAGCTGGGGGAAGGCTGCAGATACTATCTGTTCCGAGCAGCCATGAGGATAAGTGATCAGATAATCCATTTTCCTTCCCAGATCAATTGATGGCAGGGAAGAGACAGTGATATTTGCCGATGAGGCCGACAGGGTCCCTGATATTTTATATGGTTTATCCCATTTTTCGCCTGGCCTGAGGATCTTCAGCTCTGAGTAAACCTGAGGAGGATCAGGATTCCGCACTTCAAGCTCAAAGGTATATGTTGCAGTTTCTCCTCCTCCTTCTGCCCTGAGAGTAATTATTGCAGTGCCTGTTTTGCTGCCTGCCAGGAAGGATAGGCCCGTATCAGTTTCGTTTCCGGAAACAACAATGCTGCGTTTTTTTTCCGTGAAGCTTACCAGGTCATTTGATTCACCTGTAATTGTGACCTCTTTTATCTTGTCTCCCTGCACAAAGAGTGAAACAGGTATATCAACTTTATCGCCAGGGCTTACCGTCCTTGGAGCTGTACCCAGTATCATCAGGGGATCTCTGACGAAGGATGATTTTTCAGCAAAGCCAAATGCTGACTCATTGCCGGCAATCACCATTGTTTTTACCGAACCGGTGTATTGCGGGAGGGTTATTGCATGAGTGTTTGTTTTACCTGCATCGAGATTGTAAGGGCCGAAGAACCTGACAACAGGAATAAAACGCCGGGCTTTTCCTGCAGCCTTATCTATAACAGCCTCATCACCTCCCACGGCAAAGAGCCTGTCGAGGGTACCGCCATAAGAGCCGAGAACAAGGTCATACATGTCCCAGGTCATCACACCGAGAGCCTCCCGTGAATAGAAATACTTCCACGGATCGGGTGTTCGGAAACCTGTAATGTCGAGCAAACCCTCATCAACTATTGCAAGAGTATAATTCATTGCCTTGTTGCCTTTCTCCCCCACTTTCACCGTGAAAGGCTTCTGCGACCTCAGTTCATCACTGATTTCGATTTCAGGATTCAGCCTTGTTGCGGGATCTTCAACAATTACCGGAATAACACCGTAGAGACGGGCAGGCATATCATTAACTGTCTGGGCATGAGGTTGCACCACTGTTACATAAGCATATACATTGGGAGCCATTTCAGGCTTCACTGGTATCTTCACCTCAGTATTGCCTTTTTCAGTATTTACTCTTAACTCACTCAGAACACCTGTTGCATTTTCGAGGCTTATTATTGCACTTGCATTTTCAGGAGAAGGGAATGAAAGCTTAATCTCGTCGCCGGGAGCATATTTTTCCCTGTCGGTGCTGAGAGCAAGCAGTGTTGCTCCTTCAGCGCCGGCTTTTGAGCCATATTCCCATGGCCAGTCGACAAGAAGGATCTTGCCGGTTGAATGTCCTTCGGGAGTGCTTACCCTTACAAGATAACGTCCCCATTCGTTTTTGGGAATACTGAATGAGCATGAAGCTTCGCCGTTTTTTGTCGGAAGATTTTTGCTGAAAACAGGTTTATAGATCTTATTTGAGATATAATAAGCAAGTTCTTCCTCATTCGACTCCCACCACCAGCGGTATGATATTTTGTAGATGTTCACCTCTGCTGTTGTATTCACCGGTTTGCCATTTTCATCCACGGTCACAATTTTCACCTCATTATCAGCATCAGTGAACAGCATTCGGCTCTTTCCCTGAAGGCCGGGGAGGTTTATTCCTGCAAAAACCGGGAAGGGGGCATATTTATAAGTTTTCTGGATTATGCTTTCATCACCTCCGGGTTCGGAAACCTTCACTGTGAAAACAGCATTGAGCATGCCAGGGGCAGAAATCTTTCCTGAGGGGTTGAAGACTATTGAAGCCTTTCCGCCGGCATCTGTTTCGTTATTGAATATGCTTACGGTTTCAGCATAGAATTCATTTACCGGATCATCGAAGTCATACTGCCTGTAGGAGCTGAATTCGGTTTTTGACTTTTTAAGGAGGTATTCAACAGAAGCTTTCATATTTCCGGCTGTTGCGCCGTTAAGCCATCCTGAGTTCAGGCTTCCCCTTGCAATTGAGCTTGATCCGCCAAGTATTTCTTCACCGAAATCGAGATCTATCTTAAGACGGTTTGGTTTCACAGTCTCTATCCGGACTCTTTTTGTGAACAGGGCGCCGCCTATGCGGAAGTTGGCCGTATAGTTGCCTGTTATTGCATCCTGAGGCGTTGATGATGCAAAGACCAGAAGATTCCTGTTGCCGGCCATCTGAACCTGGTTATCGATCTTCTGCCCGAAGGGATTTATCAGTTCGAACTGAACAGGATGACCTTTCGGGAGATCTTTTTGCATATCCCTTATCATAAGTGACAGGAATATTGAATCGCCGGGCCTCCATACATCTCTTTCACCATAGACAAAAGCTTTAATGCCGTTCACAGGTGTTGTGCCCGTTATGTCGAAGGAGCTCAGTGAAAGAGAAGCTCCGTCGTTTACTTTCAGGTAATTGCGGTCCTTGTCCTTCCTGGCAATAATGAGGAAAGGCTTCCGGTCACATTTAATTACCGTGGCGCCTTCAGGATTTGTTTTCCCTGAGGCAATAAGCTGAAGCTGGTAGTCAAACACATCTATTGATGCCTCATTAACAGGCAGGGCTGAAATAAGATCATTTACAGTCACATGCAGCTGCCTGTCAGGCCCCATTTTGGCTATCATCCCGAAGTTAGATGCAATTATGTTCCTGCTTACCTTTTTATCAGGACTGAAATAAGCATCCTTGCAGGGATCGTCCCTGTCTTCCCACCTGAATCCGTAAGAATAATAGAGTTCATCTGTAACATCGTCATAATAGTTGTCAGGATCATCCCATGCATCCCGGCTGTTCTGTTCGGCAAATTCAAGCATCTCTTCATAGTTGCCTGATTCCTTTGCATCCTGACAGGGATAAAGTGAATATGACTTTCGCATGCTCAGCACCACTTTATACAGGACCCCTGGTTCGACATCGATGAAGTCGGCAAGGTTTATTGTATAATGGTTCCATGATCCGGTATTAGCTTCTGATCCGGAGATAAGGTCATAGCGTCCTGAATACACGGGACGTCCGAATCTTTTAACTGAATAGCCCTGGTCGATGTCATTTTCCTGGAGGAAATAGGGAAGGTTATTTTCGAAAATCCTGATTATTCTTATGTCTACTGCCTTCAGATTTGCAGCTTTGAACGGAAGTATGAGATTACGGGAGGCAGGGAGAATGGCTCCTTTGCCCTCAAGCATGATTCCCGGTAAAACCTGGCTGAAGTTGAGATCTGTGGAATAGTTTTCAGCAAGAGTTATTTTGTTTTTGTTCCGTACAGAAGCTTCAATATTAAGAGTCAGTTCTCCTGAAAGGTCATTCCCGGGATAAAGAGAAACAATATTTGAATTTGTACTTATCCGCAGGTCTTTTTGGGGAGTGAAATAGATTAGTCCGTCAAGCTCCTGATTCTCATCCGGAGGATCGGAGAATACAACCTCGATGCGTGGATTCTGGCCGGGGTATTTTATTACATCAAGAACAGAGAATTTGTCAGATGGAGGGATAATTATCTTTTTCACCCCTTCCTGATTTATTCCTGCATGTGTTCCGTCCCATTCAAGTGACAGCGTTCCATTACCTGAAGCTCTTGTTATTTCCTTAACAATAAACCGGCGGATAAGCTTTTCAGAATGATCCCATACCAGCGGGAGCTTTCTTCTTTCGAGTTTCGCTGATATAAGCTTTTCAACTTCTTCATCAGCCATTACATCTGATAAGGCAATTTCACCGTGAAGGATGTAATTCTTTTCATTTTCAGTGTCACATTCAAGTGTACCGGTAATAAGGCGAAAGTCTTTCCGCATTACCTGTATCCTGATTGGAAAAGAACGGTATCTTTCTTCCATATCTGCAAGTTTTCCCATGTTAAGCGTACCGGTATATACAATGCCGGGATCAAGCAGGCCTGAGGGCGTGAAGACAAGGGTTGTCTCATTTTTCCATTCACTTTTTCCCTTTATATACGGATCAAAAGAGAAAATTCCCCCGGCTGATTTGTCAGCAAGGGCTGCAAATTCTGGTGTGAAGCGGATCTCAATGGGGCTTGCTGATGAAACAATACCCGAAGTGTAACCGGTTACATACTGTGAGAATCCCTTGTCAATCGGTATCGGAGCAGGTATTTCCTGTTTTGTAAGCCTCCGGAGAGCATCGGGTATTTTCTTTTCTTTTTTCCCGCAGGATGCAAGTATCAGAACTAGAAAAAGAACTGAAATGATTTTCAGGTGTCTCATATTTTTGAGATTTGATTTCACGACATGGAACGAAATTACGAAAAAAAACCAAGCAGCAGGCTGTTTCAGAAACAAGTCATGGAGTCACCATTTCAGTTCTGAGCCTGGCAATGTAATCCCGTATTTTATTGAGGGTTTCAACAGTAACAGTCATCTCGCTACCTGATGAACGCAGCACCTGTTTTCCGGGATCAATCTCAAGGTCTCCTTTTTTGAAATAGATATCAAAAGTATCGAAATAGTGCTTGAGGAATTTTAGTTTTTTGGTATAGAAGACAACAACGGGATCATCATAATAATTCTTGAGGAAGCTCAGAAGGGTTGTGAGAGTATACTTCTGCTCGGCAATTTTCTGGATGACTTCAGGATCGGGTTTTTCAGGATCATAAACCAGTTGTGTTGCTATATACATTGCTTCCACCCATCCGCCAAGGACCATGAGTCCGGCAGTGCTTTCCCTTCCGCCTGTGCGGAGATGATCTTCCATCTTGTGGAAAGAATCATTCATAAGGTTCATGATGGTATCGGCGTCGGCCATATTCGACTGCATCTTCTTTATCGGAGCAGTAAGGTACTGATCGGGAATGCCAAGCTTGTCGCTCATATCCCTTATTGTCACCATGTAATTTACCATCTCCTGCCCTATTCCGAAAATCTTAAGGTAGCCGAGATCGACTCCATAGATTCCGGTATTTATTGATGCCTTTGCATTGCTCAGGTAGAGATCCCTGTTCTGAACAGGATTGAGCGCCGCGTCATTGTAGGGAACCCCGAGCCTGTTGAAGATGCTGCAGATCTCGACAGGTGTGAGGATGCCATAGAAGATCTCTTTTTTTGCAAGAACAGCTGAGGAATCGTAATCGTTCCTATACGTTGAAAATGAAGGTTCAAATTGTTCTTTCTCTTTTGGTTTCTCCTTGCAGGAACAAATTGCAATTATTGTGAATAATGCCAACAAGAGAAGAGAATGCTTCATAGAAGAGAGTTTATCAAACCAAATGTAATAATTTATCTCATAAACCCAAGCTGAACATGCTAAAAGTGTAAATACACCGGAATCTCCGCTTCAGCAGGCAGAAAAATCAGAATCCCACAGTCACACCTGCATTCAGAGTTGTCTTATATCCCATGAGATAATCCGGGCTCCACCTCATATCGCCTCTGATGTTGCTGTATGATGCGGCTATCCATGTGTACAGATCGTTTATTACCTGGTACGAGGCCCTTATGCCTGCGCTTGTGTTATGCCATTCAACAGTTGAGAGGGGAGGATTGCCCAGACGGCTTGTTCCCAGCTCTGTGTAATCAGGACCACGCACGGCATCGGAAAAGAAAACAATTATGTTCATTGTCCTCAGGGGACGATAGTCGAAGGCAAGGTACCACTCGCGGGAGTTGTCCTTCAGGTAGTGGCCAAGGTTGTATTTGGCCGTTTCGAAGGTTGTTGTGGGTACATAATGCTGAAAGGTAAGGGGATAGGTGTAAGTGAACTCAGTTGTGAAAGACAGGTTCTGAACAGGGAAATTGCTGAGTCTGAAACCTGCCTTGTAGCTCAGGAAGTTCCACTCGTCATCCTTTGTTATGCGGCTGACAGAGAGTTCATCAATAAATACTGAGGCATAGAGGTGGAGGTTTCGGATCTGCCTTGAACTTATGTCGAAGAACATCTGGGAGTTCATGTTATCGATACCTGATGTAAGTCCATGATCAACCGACTTGTAAAAAAACAGGGGTATCAGATATGCCGGGTTTACCTTTTCATCATCGTAGACAATACTGTTTCCTGCTGATATGTTAAGGTATCTGAAAGGAGTGAAGGTGAACATGTTCGCGGCGATATTCTTCCTGTGGTATTTCTCCCTGTAATCGGTTCCGTAACTGTTTGTCACCCAATAGGACCTGGCGCTGTCGACAACCATTGAGTTGAGCCAGCCGTGGAAATAGTTGAAGTTAAACCATTTAACAGGATTGAGATTCAGTTTCAGCTGAACAAAGGAAGGATTCCTTCCGCCAAATATATTTGCACCGTTATAGTTATTTCCCCACTGAAGACCATCTTTTACAAGACCGGCATTTCCCCATTTCCAGGAATACGTCACGCCTCCTGTCATCTCACTCCAGTCTGTGCTGCCCTTTAGATGGCCACCTTCCCTTTTTGTAAGGTACTGTGTTTTTCCCAGCAGGGGATCCTCATGATTATCCCTCAGGGCGGCATAGAAGCCCCATTTCCCGGCGTAAGCCCTTGCTTCGGCCCCGTTACGCCAGTAAGTTGCTGTGCCGGAGGAATTACTAAAAATATCACCTCCAAGAATAGGGTTTATTGTCAGGGAAAAGAGGGAATCATTGTAATAGAACAGATCCTTTCGGAGTATTTGTCTTGCGGTCTTGCGGTCTTGCGGTCCTGCGGTCTCCTTTTTGAAGTCTTTCAGATAAAAATCCAGTTCTTTTTGCTGTCTTGTGTTCAGCTGATCTCTCAGACTATCAGCTTCCTGGAGCCGCAGGGCAATGAACATGCGGGAATAAGGTTTGATGGCTGAGTTGATTTCTATAATCTTACTGTTAGCCAGTTCATCGAGGAAGTCGTAGATGCCGGTATTCTTTACTGAATGAGGGACCTCCTGGGAATAAGCAGCAGAGCAAAGTAAAGCAAAGGCTATAGAAAATATGTAAGATATTTTTTTCAATCCGGAGCTGATAGAAAGCAAAGATAGAATAAATTGGCTACATGCCCCATTGCCCGCTAACATGACAAGAGATAACAAACTCATGGTGGTTTTATGATAGATAGAGTAATTAAAGTTTCCCCTCCTTTTGAAGGAGGGGTGGCCGCAGTAAGCTGATTATTAATGTATAAAAAGCATGATCTGCGGCCGGGGTGGTTGATTGGTTAAAAAATTGAATTAAAATCCTGGATTATGATAATAAAAAAAGGAATTTAGAAGTTCTCTAACAGAATAAAAAAGCGGAAATTACAACTAAATCAACCACCCCGGCCGGGAAATTAAATTTGTAAATACCATATAATTAAGTGGCCCGGCCACCCCTCCTTCAAAAGGAGGGGAAAATTATGTAACACATTATGTAGAAATAGCAATCTAAAGTTGAATGCAGTTGGTAAAAGCAGTTAAGAAGTTTTACTGTGTATGTCCTTAGATCCAGGTCACACCTACATTTTCTTCAGGAATGTCCTTGGGATCTTGAGAATAAGGTTCTGATCGAGCTTATCAACTCTTACAACAAATCGGTTATGTGTTCCTATCTTAATAAGTTCTCCCCTCAGTCCGGAGAGTGCTCCGCTTACAACCTCCACCTGATCGCCCTGTTCGAACTTTTCGGATGAAACCTCGATATCTGCATTGCTGTCGATGAGGAGCCTGAGAATATCGATCTGTTTCTGGGGAATAGCCACAGGCTGGCCCTCGAAGGATACAAATTTGACAACACCATAAGTCCTGTAGACGAGAGGGAAGTCTTTTTGGATCACTTTTACAAACACATAAGAAGAAAGCAGGGGTTTTTCGACAAATTTTTTCCTGTCGCTCCACTGACGTATCGTCTTCTGAAGGGGCAGGTATGCCTCAATACCAGTCTCCTCAAGCTTCTGGAACACCTGTTTCTCCGCCCTGGGGTGGGTGTAGACGGCATACCATTTTTCCTCTGCGTTGTTTGTTGTAACTGCCATCTGGCATTTGTTTTTCACAGGGTGCAAATATATTAAATGTTTGGGAAAGTTGCAGGAGGCGGGGCTTTTACCCCCCACTCCCCGTGTATTCTTACCCCCCACCCCACAAGGGGAGTTTTACCCCCCTCCCCCAAAGGGAGTTTTACCCCCCCAACCCCCCCAAGGGGGGGCTTACCCTCCAACCCCCCAAGGGGGGCTTGTGCATGATCGTTTGATTGTCTAAAAATCCTTTAGAAGAAATTTGTGTATTAACAGCCCGGAGGGGGTTGAAGAAATCATGATGGTTTTTTCCTTTGTATATAATTTCTTAAATTTGATCATGCGATTGAAGCAATCAGAGATAGATATAATAAGGGATGCTGCTATAAGGCACTTTGGAACTGATGTTCAGGTATTTCTGTTTGGTTCAAGAACTGATGACAAGGCCAGAGGGGGAGATATCGATCTTTACATTACTACAATTGAATCAGGAAGGCTGAGCAGCATTGTAAAAAATGCTTTTATTACCGATTTGATAATGAGAATGGGTGACAGGCGCATTGATGTGGTTCTGGATAATGAAAAGAGACGAGCAGAGTCATTTTACAAAACGATAGAACGAACTTCAATAAGATTATAATGAATGCAGTATTGCATGATAAGTTGAGCAATACTTTGAAAATATGCGATTTGCATTATCAAAGGATGATTTTTGCCTGGGAGCAGGTAAACCCTCATTTTCCTGTAAATGTGAATAAGCTTGAAAGTTTTTCTCCTTTTGAACTGGCACTTATAGATCAGCTTATTTACAGGTTTTCGAAGTTACAGGATATAATGGGATCAAGACTTTTCAGGCAGGTCCTTGAAGTTCTTGGTGAAGATGTTTCAGGAATTCCCTTTATAGATATTCTCAATAAGCTGGAGAAGCTTGGACTTATTGACAATGCAGAAACATGGATAAATCTCAGACAAACAAGAAACTCCATTTCTCATGAATATCCCTTTGCCATGGAAGAGCAGGCAGAAGGATTGAATTTGCTGATAAAGGATATTGGAAGATTGTCTGATATATGGTTCAGCTTTAAAGACTATGCTTTAGCCAGGATCCCGAAAAGCGAATGAATTTTTTTCCCGACCCCCTGACTTTTTACCCCCCCCCAACCCCCAGTGGGTAGTTTTACCCCCCCAACCCCCCCAAGGGGGGGTTTACCCTCCAACCCCCCAAGGGAGGGCTTGTGCATGATCGTTTGATTGTCTAAAAATCCTTTAGAAGAAATTTATGT
>CAZEYY010000127.1:0-10703 GCA_964516485.1 uncultured Rikenellaceae bacterium | reverse complement strand
ATTCTGAGAACAGCCGCGGTAAGAACACCGGCAGTTTTCTTCAGACTGACTGCCAATGCCGATTTTCTGTTTATTGCCACCCAGAACGGGATTATGAGTAAAAGGAAGGCGATAATAATCAGGTATTCGATTCCCTTTGTCTCAAAAATGTTGGTGTAAGTGAATCCGTCCATATTGCTTAATTATTAAGTTAAATAATTGTATATCATTTCTATTCTAATGCTGGTCCTTTGCCCATGACGGAGATTCCCTCAGAACAGGCATCCTTGTGATTATCCATCTGAAAATCCAGATCTCCGCAAATATAACTGTCAGTGTTACAATAAATTCCATTGCAGAAGGCACATATCTTACAGCTTCATCCCATTTAAAGCCAATCACAGTAACATTAAGCCTGTTTATTATAATGCCAAGCATTGTAACAATTGCAGCTATACGTGCAACAAGTACTTTGTTCCTTGTATAGCTGTAATAGAACAGTACCATGGGAAATATTACAAATCCTATGATCTCTGTAAGATACCAGTAACCCATAGGGGAATTAAGATAAGCCCATCTTTTGCCATGCACGAATGTTACAATCTGCAGGAAGAAGTAGGCGAACATGGCAACAGAACATATCTTTGACAAGCCGATAATTATGCTGTCATGTTCACTGTGATGCTTCTCCGGAATCTGGTCAGAAAAGACCTTATGAGTTATTGATCCTTCAAATATGACCATCGATAGTCCGGCAAATATGCTTGATACAAAAAACTGTATAGGTATGAATTCGGAATACCAGAGAGGGTGTATTTTTTCCTTTGCCATGAGATACAGGGCACCAAGTCCTGACTGGTGAAGTGTTGAAAGTGTGATACCGAAGATCACAGCAGCCACCGTCATGCCCGAAAGTATTTTCCTCGCCCTTCTTGCGCCAAGCCATTCAGCCACTGCAGGTGAAAACTCAATAAGCTGAGCGATCATATACAGAAGGAAGTGCCAGGCAACAAGGAAAAGAACAGAGCTTACACCGAAGCTATTCCCGATAATCGGATTGATAACATTCCATGGCCTTCCCAGGTCGAGTAGCAGCGCACCGGCATAAAAAACGTAGGCCAGAAAACCATTAAGCACAGTTACCCTGACAATAGAATTATATTTCTTCATGTTCAGGATGTAAACCATGAAAGTGAGTACATAAGCGCCTCCGGCAAAGGCTACTCCTGTAACAACATCAAATCCTATCCATAAGCCCCAGGGAACTTCCTGTGTAAGGTTTGTTACCGATCCGAGACCTTTCCAGAATCTTACAACTATTATTACAAAGCCTGCGAGCATTACAGGCAGTGAAATAATGTTGAACGGAGTCATCCATTTTCCTTTTGGCTTAAGCTCCTTCAGGATGAATTGCATTATATTCTTCCCGTCATTGTCTTTTGCAATTGTGATATCAGTCCTGTCCATTTTCCTGGTCGTTTTTGTTATTGTCTTTCGTTCCTTCTCTTATTCCCAGCAAAATAGCCGGCCACAATATAAAGATTGTCGGTACGCTGTACAGAAATCCCTTTGTAAGTTCCGGGTACGACTTTGACTGGATATTTGTTTTCATACCCAGTTTTTCAAAGGGAACTGCTGAAAGATACAGCCATCCGGTACCTCCTGCCTCATGCTCACCATAAACATGATCAACATATACGCCGGGATTTTCGATTATGCGTTTGCGTGCTTCTTTTATCAGTTCTCTTCTGCTGCCATACATCAGTGCGTCGGCAGGGCAGTTTGCCACACAGGCAGGCTTTTCACCCTTTTGTGTTCGATCATTGCACATTGTACATTTTTCGATCTTCGGATTATAACTGTGATATTCAAACTTTGGCATGTCGAAAGGGCATGATACCATACAGTATCTGCAGCCCATGCACTTGTTGCCTCTCCATATCACCGCTCCTACATGAGTCTTGTGCATAGCCTGTGTGAGGCAGGCGGCAGCACAGGCAGGCTCGTTGCAGTGCATGCATTGTGTTTTTACATAAACCTCACCGTTTTCAGTCTGAACTGCATTTATCACAGTACGGTACTTGTCGGTTGTCTTCCTTACCTTTCCTGCTTCCGGGGTATCTTCCGGAGGAGTCAGTCCATTTGCTTCCGCACATGAAACCTCGCAGGTCTGGCATCCAACACAACGTGTTGAATCATAGAGCACTCCATAAAACTCTGTATCGCTTTTTGCCTCACTGCCATACACTTTCTCCTTACCCGCGGCAAGTGTAAGTCCGGTCAGCCCAAGGGCTTTTAAGAAACTTCTTCTTCCTGTGGACATATATTTTACTTTTTAAAATAATTCATAGAACCATATCTGCCTCGAAGGATCTATATACTTCATCTGAAAGTCCTCCCATACTTCAGGCCCCATACCGGAGAGGAGTCCGTCACGGAATTCACCTCCGTCCTGCAGCACAACATTGCCGGGAGTAAGTTCATGAGCTGCAAGCGCAGCTGCAAGGAAATCCTTAAGCCTTGTGAATTCCTGACTAAGATACTGACGGTACTTGTCAGCATAGAAAAGCAGCTGGTTTTCACGAACCCAGTTTGAAGGTTCAATCCTGTATATCCATCCATCGTTATAAGGTGAAGCATTAATAAGCCCTGTGTTTGTTTCAAGAAGTGAATTGCACTCAGTTATTGTTCCTGATACGGGGGCGTAAATGTCAAGATGTTTTCCGTTCTGCATAATTGAAAGAATCTGCTCACCTTTCTGGACAAGTGTGCCCTTTTTCTTCATTCTTATCTTGGTAATAGTACCAGTAACATGCTGAAGGAAATCATCAATTCCCACCTTGACAATCCCATCCTGCTCCATGAATGCCCAGGTATGAGCCTTGTCAAAATATACTCCCTTCGGAACAATTATGCCAGCTTCGGAAAATACCTTATCAGATTCCGGGAGAGGCTCGTAACCAGCTTTTTTATAGTTTTTTACATATCTTATTATAAGATCAGCCATGAGTATGAGAACAAGGACCCCGGCTGCAAGTATCATTAACACAACGAAAGGCGATTTTGGTTCCTGTGATGCAGATGTATATATCCTGGCTTCATAAAGCTGGTCGACTGCCTTCTGACGTTCAGCAAGAAGAAGGTCGCTGTAACCGTTTTCAAACAGCAGTTTCTGTCCGTCTGTCAGAACCCATCTCAGGAAGGCCTTTGCAGCCTCACTCTCAGGCTGTTCAATTCCAGCTGCATAAATACCTGTGCTCAGGGTGTGGGGATATTTACCTATCCATACACCGCGCATGAACTGTCCAAGTCCTGAGTAAATGTTTTCAACCTGATCAAGAACCGAGTTGTTGTTCCTGTCAATCGGAACTATAGCAAGGTTACTTTTCATAAGCTGTTTTTCAAGGTCCGCCACAGTGGCCAGATTGCAGAAACTGACTGCAAGAACGTCGTTGGTCATTGCAGTTAAAAGAGAAGCTGCATCCGGAACCATAGTTCCTGTTTTAATAAGATCAGTCCCGCCCAGGAAAGCAGCCACAGGTTTTTCAATGCTGCTTTCTTTTGTGTAATAAAAATGAAAATTAATCTTCCCTGACTCTCCCGAGCCGGAAGTAAGTTGTTCACCTCTTAGTATTGCCCTGAATTTCCCTGCTGAGATACCTGATTTCATAATATCAGCGAAGGCAGGATTCTTTGTATTCATAACAGGGACAATTACATCGCGACCAACAAGTGTGTGCCAGCCGGCACTTGCAAGGGCTATTGCATTATCCGATGAGGTAACAAAACCCAGCATTCCTTTTCTTATATACTCATCCACTGTTTGTTTTTCGTCAGGTAAAACGACACAAACACTAAGAGACTGGTTTGAAGTGCTGTAAGCTTCAGCCCAGGTTTCAGCAAGTGAAAATGCTGAGGGAGAAGCTGTAATCCTTAAGGTGTCTTTTGAAGGAGCCTTTGCACTCATCATTATACTGCTGATGAGGCAGAAACTGATTAAGGAGACGATTGATTTTTTCATGGCCTGAATATTTTGATTGTTTTTTTACTCTTTTTAAGCTGTATATAAAAACTCAACACCATATAACCAAGTATGATGCCAAAGAGAAAAATAAGTCCTATATGACTGTTTATCTGCTATTTACAAAACCATTTCCAGTCTGTCAATATTATAATTGTGTTGAATATTTAAACAGTGCTATAAACCCGGCAAGCTTTATCTATTGCCAGATCAGGTCTTTAATGATTTTGTTGCATTTTTCAACACCTGCTTATATTTTCAACACGGCCTTTATTTTTAGCAGGTTTGCGATGGAAAGAAATCAGCCGGCCCAGCCTTCTTTATCAAGATTTCTATAATTAATAGCTTCTGAAATATGTTCGGCCCTGATATATTCTGCTTCATCCAGATCTGCTATTGTTCTTGCAACTTTTAAGATCCTGTCATAGGCGCGGGCAGACAGCCCTCTCACCTCCATTGCCGTCTTAAGCAGGCGCCCTCCGGCTTCATCGAGCTGGCAGTATTTACGTTGCATGGAGGTTGTCATCTGTGAATTTGAATATACTCCTTTGACACCATCAAATCTGATTGCCTGAATATTGCGGGCCTTTACGACCCGCTCACGCACTGAAGAAGAGCGTTCAGCACGAATAGTATTTGAAAGCTTATCATAGTTTACAGGAACAACCTCAATATGTATGTCTATCCTGTCGAGCAGTGGTCCGGATATCCTGTTAAGGTACTTCTGCACCATCCCTGCGGAGCATAAGCATTCCTTCTCGGGATGGTTATGAAAGCCGCACGGACATGGATTCATTGAAGCTACGAGCATAAAGCTTGCCGGATAGTCAACAGTCGATTTTGCTCTTGAGATAGTAATTATCCTGTCCTCAAGTGGTTGTCGGAGCACTTCAAGGACACTTCTCTTGAATTCAGGAAGCTCATCGAGGAACAACACCCCATTATGTCCGAGTGATATCTCACCCGGCTGGGGATTTGTTCCTCCTCCTACCAGCGCCACATCAGAAATTGTATGATGAGGACTTCTGAAAGGCCTGCGTGTCATAAGTGAGGAATGATCATCAATTTTACCGGCAACTGAATGTATTTTGGTGGTCTCAAGCGCCTCTTCAAGAGTAAGAGGGGGGATTATTGTAGCCAGGCGTTTTGCAAGCATTGTCTTTCCGGCACCGGGAGGACCTATCATAATTAAATTATGTCCCCCTGCAGCTGCTACTTCAAGAGCCCTCTTCACATTCTCCTGGCCCTGAACATCTGAGAAATCAACATCGTACCTGTTTGCTTCAAGACTGAAGATCTCCATCAGGTCGACCTTCACCGGTTCAAAGCTACCTGTCCCATTGAAAAAGTTTACAACATCACCAAGGTTATTCATCCCGTAGACATCAAGTCCGGATACCACAGCAGCTTCCCGGGCATTCTTTGCCGGAACTATCAGCCCTTTGAATCCTTCATCCCTGGCTCTCATTGCAATTGGCAGTACACCTTTAACGGCCTGTAGGCTGCCATCGAGAGACAGTTCTCCTATAAGAATATAGGATTCCAGTTCCGAACTGTTAATTTTCTCATCAGCGGCCAGAATCCCCACTGCCAGGGGAAGGTCGTATGAAGAACCCTCTTTGCGAATATCAGCAGGAGCCATATTTATTACTACCTGTTTCCCAGGCCAGTGAAGATCAAGTACCCTGAGAGCAGATTCAATTCTCTGCTGACTCTCCTTTACAGCAACATCCGGAAGTCCTACAAGGAAAAACCTTACACCGCGGGAAACATTCACCTCAATTGTAACTGTGGCCGCATCAATGCCATTTACGGCACTGCTGTATGTTCTTATAAGCATAGGTGTTTAATTTTAGCACGTTGGAAACACTATCCAAATATAATAAATGAATGATAATTGTCAAAACCACTTTCAGATTTGGATATTATTCCAAAATATATAGTAATTTTGATTCAGCAGCATTTCCTTCATTTACTATCAACGATAGTAGAGTATTGCAGCGAGACATTTTCCTTATAGCACGAGGAGTTAACAATCAGGAAATGCTGCTTCTTTTTTGTACCCTTCACAGTATAAAATTGTTTATGCCAATGATTTTTAGTAAATTAGCATAAAAAAGAGGTAAATCGGTAAATAATTAAATAAGCATACAATGGAGAAGCTTCATATACTGCCAACCAGCAAGACTCCCGAGATACTTCTTGATCCTGCCGGTCAGATAAAGATCAAGGGTCGTGCTATTGATGAAAGCCGCTCAGGTATACCTGAACAGATGATAACCTGGATTGATGAATATGTAAAAAAACCATCTGAATCAACAGAGGTGACAATAGCCCTTGAGTTCCTTAACAGCTTCAATACGCTCATCATCACGAACTTCCTGAAAAAAATAGGTCAGCTGCATGAAATTCACAGGAAGCTGCATGTGAAGTGGTATTATGAGGAAGATGATGTTGATATTTATGACCGGGGGGCATATATCTCATCTGTTCTAAATATCCCCGTAGAATTCATTATAAGTGATAACGTATCAGAATGCTGAAAAAACCCGGAATGATAAGTTCCGGGCTCACGTTTCAATTCACTGGCTCACTTATCATATTGCGGTACCTCCTCTTTCTCCTGTCCGTATTCTTATACATTCCTCAAGAGGCGAGATAAATATTTTCCCATCACCAACCGATCCCTCTCCGTTTGTCCTGGCCGATTTCAGTATAGCATCTACTGTTACATCCACAAATGCGTCATTTACAGCTATTTCTATCTTAATCTTTGGTATAAGGTCAGGTACGATCCTCTGCCCCCGGTACATTTCCTCTATCCTCTGCTGACCATTACCTGAGACACGACTGACAGTAATCCTTGTTATTTCAGCTGTTATAAGAGCTTCGCGAACCTTATCGAGCTGTATTTCCCGTATGATAGCAGTTATCAGTTTCATATTCTGTTTTTTCAGTTCAGTTTGGATTAAGCATTCCATAACCACGTTCACCATGATAAGCCCTGTCAAGTCCGGCCATCTCATCATCCTCGGAAGCCTTGAAACGCACAAATCTGTTAAGAACAAATATTATAAGAGCTGTCATCAAAGCAGCATATGTTGCGGCAATAAGCACTGCAAGGGCCTGTACGCCAAGCTGATTCAATACACTCCAGGATCCCCCTGCTGCTGCTGCTGCTTCTGACATCCACGAAGGACGGATAAAGAAAACAAGCAGTATTGCACCGGTTATGCCTCCCACACCATGAATTCCAAATGCATCAAGAGAGTCGTCATACCCAAGCTTATTTTTTAGAATAATTGCATAGTAACATATAAATGAAGCAGTGAAACCCAGGATAAGTGCTCCGTAGGGTTGAACTACACCAGCTGCAGGAGTAACGGCAACAAGGCCGGCCAGGATTCCTGAAGCAAATCCCAGCGCTGTTGCCTTACCCTGATGAATACTCTCAATAATTATCCATGCCAGTGCGCCCGCAGCTGCTGCAACCTGTGTCGCTGTAAGAGCCTGAGCAGTACTTAATCCAGATGATATGCTGCTTCCTGCATTGAATCCGAACCAGCCAACCCAAAGCAGACCTGCTCCAAGCATTGTAATAACAAGGTTGTTAGGTCTTATTACCTGATAAGGGTAACCACGTCTTGAACCAAGTATTAAAGCAGCAACAAGTCCGCTGATTCCGGCAGATATGTGAACTACAGTTCCACCCGCAAAATCAATAGCCCCCCTGGCTCCTAGATTGAACAGGAAACCATCTGTTGCCCACACCCAGTGACATAATGGATTGTAAACAAGAAGACTCCAGACAGTTATGAAGATGATATAGGCCTTGAATGAAACCCTTTCAGCAAATGCACCAGCAATGAGTGCGGGTGTAATTATTGCAAATTTTCCCTGGAACATTGAGAAAACATATTCCGGGATACCAGCTTCAAGTATGTTGTTGTCAATCCCCTTCAGGAAGAAATAATCATTATTCCATCCGAACCAGCCGCCAAAAATGCTGCTGCCAAAGCTCATACTATAGCCGACAGCTACCCAAAGCACACTTATAATTCCCATTGCAACAAAGCTGTGCATTATTGTTCCAAGCACATTCTTTGTTCGCACAAGGCCTCCGTAAAACATAGCAAGCCCCGGAATCATTAGAAGTACCAGTGCAGTGGAAGTGAGCATCCACGAAGTAGCACCTGAATCAATCTCCTGGCCTCCTGAAGCATACAGCCCTGTGAAGATTGTCAACAGAAGAATGATTAAAAGAAATCGTTTAAGGAAGCTAAACATAAAAATAATTTATCTTAATAATGCAAACATAGATTTTTATAGGGGTATTTCCAATTATTTTATATTTTTTTTATTATTACCCCATTTTTTAACTGGTAATATTACATTTTTATGCTTCTTTTTGATTTATAACCCCATTTTTAACAGGGGTTGATTAAATATTTATACTTTTTGTCTCTGTAATTAAAAAGTCCGGGATAAAACATGCCTTTTCATAGGATATTTTTTAGCACCTTCCCTGCTAAGGAGACCAGAAAGCTATCCGGTCAGGTATAGTAATGAGAAAAGGGGCTTTTTGTCAGCCCCTTTCCGGTCATCTATGTTTATTAGATTACTTCAGAATAGTATGTATCCTGCAACTAGATTATCAGATCACTGTACTTTTTATTACAAGCAGATTAGCCTGAAGGGAATCGAGCCAGGTAAGTGTCCACAGGCGAAAATTATTGAAAATGCTTCCCATCCATAATTCTTCCGTTTCCTGTTCACCAATCATGAAGAGCGTAGCTGCTTTATCTGAGTAATTACGGTAAGCCGGATCTGCTTTCATCATTGCAGTAAGCTCCTTTAAACCAGAATACAGGTCCCTGACTGATTTCATATCATCATCATCCAGAAAGTTGGCAACAGATCCCCGTGAATCAGGCATTAAGAGATTTCCGGCGGCTCGGTTCCAATCCTCCAGACTCTCGTTATCGTGCTTCAGAATTAACTCCTGAACGTTTTCAGAAATACGGAGAACCTCATCTATTTTCCTGTTTATCTCTGTTGACGAAGGACTGACTGATAAAGATTTCAGAACAAGTTCCTGTTTGTTGTAATTCCCGGATATTCTGTAACTGTCCTTAATCTTGTTGCTGGTAACATTTAACGCAAGCAAACCGGAAAAAACAGAGTTAAGGGCAAGCAGAAGAAGGACAAATATTGTGTTGTAGATATTAAAAGATTTATCTTTTGCCGTGATGTAAAGAAATACGGGAAGGAATACCAGGTACGGAAACGGCAGCGCTATTGTTAGTAATGTTCCTGCATAAGGCCAGTGCTGCAGTTTAAAAAGCATTGATGTAAAAACAACGAAGCAGGTAAGGTAAGTAACAAAATAGAGAGTTTTGTTCTTCCGGCTTTCTGCTGATCTGTAATGACTTATAAGCGCAAACGGAAGAAAGCCAAATAAGAGTGTAAGCATTCCTGCAATAATTAGTATTGCAGCCCCGGGATAATGATTTACCTTGAAAATTGCCCCGGTAAACAAGGTCACAACTGTTGCAGTACCTATAATATATATCTTCTGTTTCATAATATAATTTTTATACGTTTTACTTCCCTGCCGCTCTTGCCAGCAGAATCGACTCCACAGTAATTAAATTGCCTTTCATTACCTCAAGGGAATGAAGTGATGATAGCATTAACAGGTTGTCTTCTGCAGGGTATTCACCGGGAAGATAAGAAGTGGCATCAATGAGCTTCATCAGTTTTTCATGATCTTCTGGCCCTACAACAGAAGATAGAAAAGCGGAGTAAGCACCAAGAGCAGAATTCAGTTCCTCTCTTTCAGAACATCCTGGCAACAGCACTTCCCTTACTGCCTGAGTGTGAAAAGGTTGCGACAAGCTGTTAAAATCAATCTCCTGTACACCGGCAGGATATTTTTTTGCTTCTGGGTCTGAGACAGGTTTTCCCTGCTCTTTTTCAGATTCTTCAATAAGCAGCTTTTCAATGTTACTTATAACCCCTATTACTTCAGCAGACCGGCTGTCTATCTGTTTCATCTGTTCATACTGGACAGAGTCGTTGTAAACAGCAAGCATGCCCCTGACATTGTCAATTCCTGCCCTGTTAAGCGTTGCCTGTTTTTCAAGGTGAGGGAAGTAGTTGTGTTCATACATACCCTGAAGATTCAGATTTATAAGTGCCCCCGGAATTATTATAAGAAGGATTCCGATGACCATAAATATGAATTTCGCTGAAACAAATTCATAATCCTTCCAGGTAAAGCGTGTATATAGGGGAAAGACTATTATTCCGAGTATTAACAGACCGAGAACTGACAGAACAGAAGATGCGGGCCAGTGCTGGATCTTGAAAAGCATGCCCATTATATAAAATACAGCTCCGGCAGTACCTATTATATATATACGCCTTTTGGCAGGCGAACCATCCTCCCTTAGTCTGTCAGAAAGCACGGCAGGAAGGAAAACAAATGCGGCAGAAATAACCGAGCAGAGAAGCAATATCCCTGCAACCGGCCAGTGCTGAATTTTGAAGAGCGTTCCGGAAATGAACAGGAATCCTGTAACAAATCCTGAAATGATCATAACAAGCTTTTTCCTGTTATGCGTTTCTTTCCACAGTACAACTGTTACTGAGGGCATGAAGATAAACGCCAGTATAAAGGCGCCCAGTGTCAGCATGATCC
>CAZEYY010000126.1:10077-11141 GCA_964516485.1 uncultured Rikenellaceae bacterium | reverse complement strand
TAATAAAAGAAATAAATTAAGTATTAAAAAGGTCAACGTTATTTAGGCATTGACTTAATTTTAACCAGCAACAAGCAACAAGCAACAAGCAACCAAAACTCTCCCCACATGCCACTATTAATCGCCGTCTGCGGAATTACTCTCTTCCTAATACTCATTATGGTTTTCAAACTGAACCCTTTCATTGCCGTTATGATAGTTGCTATTTCTGTTGCGCTTGCTGTAGGCATGCCTGTGGCAAAAGCAATATCAACAATTGAAAAAGGCATAGGGAGTACAATGGGAGTTATTGTCCCTGTTCTGGGATTAGGTGCCATGCTCGGCAAACTTGTTGCTGAAAGTGGTGCTGCCCAGAGAATTACAACCCGTTTTCTGACTGGAGTAAATAAAAACAGAATACAGAGTTCTATAATGATAGCAGGCTTCATAATTGGGGTGGCACTGTTCTATGAGATAGGTTTCTTCATAATGATCCCACTCGTTTTTACTATCGCCGCTTCAACAGGCCTGCCACTGATTTATGTTGGCCTTCCTATGCTGGCTTCACTTTCGGTAACCCACGGCCTGCTGCCGCCACATCCTGCCCCTACGGCTCTTACTGCCATTTTTCAGGCTGACCTTGGTATCACACTCCTGTACGGCCTTGCAATTGCCGTGCCTACAATACTTGTCTCCGGACCATTTCTGGCCAGGTTTTTAAGCAGGGTTGAGGCAAAGCCAATAGCCGAATTTGTCAACCAGAAAGTTATGGCAGAAAATGAAATGCCTGGATTCTGGAAAAGCTTCTTTACGGCCCTCATGCCTGTAATACTTATATCTCTCGCTACAGTCGCGGGCCTTACACTCCCTGAGGGAAATATCCTTCGCAGGTTTCTCTCAGGTATAGGAAATCCTATTGTTGCAATGCTACTTTCTGTATTGTTTGCTATATATACTCTCGGTATCAGCAGAGGGAAAAAGATGCCTGACATAATGAAATCACTTGGCCATTCAGTAGGAAGCATAGCAATGATAATGCTGCTGATTTCAGGTGCGGGTGCATTAAAACAGGTCCTTGTTGATGG
>CAZEYY010000126.1:0-9977 GCA_964516485.1 uncultured Rikenellaceae bacterium | reverse complement strand
TTCAAGGAGTACTTCAATCTCAGTGTGAAAGAAACGCTTAAGACCTGGACAATAATGGAAACTTCAATAGGTATCACAGGCCTGATAGGGGTACTGCTTTTAAACCAGATTGTGGGTTGATCTGTTTATTGTCTCTTTTTTTGTAAATTTAGCATCCTTAATACAGGGTCATTTGCAAATTTCTTCAATAAAATGAAAAAGTTATTTTTTTTCCTGTTGCTGTCTGCTGCCATTACAGACAGTCTTTTCGCTCAGGAAGGCGCAACTCTTCTGAACAACTTTCAGGAGAGCAGTGAGCCTGAAGACCAAAGCTGGGCCATTTGCCAGGACGGATATAACACTATGCTTTTTGCAAACCGCAGGGGCATAATGACTTTTGACGGGCAAAAATGGGACTTTGTCATGATGCCGGCTGTACCTTATTCATTGAGTTACTCTGACTCTGATAACAGAGTATATGCCGGTTGTGACAATAACTATGGGTATCTTGAAAAAGATGATAAGGGATTTTATCATTTTGTGTCACTTGCCGGTGATTCTGCTGCCGTCGGGCTGATTTCCAGGATAATACTGACCGATTCCACAGTATGGTTTTACAGTGAATCTTCAATAAGCAGGCATAATCTTAAAACAGGAGTGCTTGAGAAGCGCTTTGAAAATAAGGGCGGAAAGTTATTCACGGGTATGTTCCTGACAGCTAAGAATGCCTTTATAAATGTCAGTTCAATTGGCCTCCACAGGGTTGAGGCTGATACTCTCTTTCCCATTGTAACAGGCTATCTTACAATGAATGAAACTGTACTGTTCTCACTGCCTCATGATGCCCGGCAGGTGCTGCTTGGTTTGGGAAACAGTACACTGAAACTTTTTGATGGTATCAAGTATTATGATTACAACATACATGATGAGGGTTACCTGGCCGACAACATCTTGTCCGATGGTACAGCAGTAAGTGATTCTCTGTATGCTTTTTCGACACTTAGCGGGGGATGTATTGTTGTCGATAGAAAAACAGGGAAGCTTATTTCAACAATAAATTACCAGAATGGTCTTCCCGATGATGAGGTATATGCCATATCTTCAGACAATCAGCTTGGACTCTGGATTTCACATCAGTATGGTCTGAGCAGGGCTGCTTTAAAATTGCCTGCAGGTAATTTCAGCATTTATCCGGGTCTGTCCGGTAACCTTACAACATCTTTATTTTACAATAATGAATTGTATGTGGCTACAAGCGAAGGTGTTTTCTACCTCGATGAGGTCAGGAATTTCGGAGAGGTGGAAGTGCTTGTTAAAAATGAAAAAGCATCTTCTGGGCCTGCGGCTGTCAGTCCTTCATCTCAGGCGCAACCTTCAAAGGAAAGCGGGAGGACAAAAAAAGGTTTGTTTTCAAAAATTTTCGGTAAAAAAGAGCCTGCAGCTTCTGCTTCTGCGGCCGGCACTTCTGCAGTGCCTGTAGCTGAGCCTCAGTTTATCCGTAAAAAGGTGAGCCGGTTGAAGTCTGTGAATTATATATATCGCAGGGTATCAGGTCTTAATGAAAAATGTTTTCAGCTTCTTGCTGCAAGGGAAGGAATACTTGTCTCGACAACAAATGGCCTGTTTGTAATAAATGATCATAAGGCAAAAATTGTTGAAAAGGATGTTTATGTAACATTTATAAGTGAAAAATTCAGCGACAACAGCTATTACGTTGCAACAACGGAAGGATATTTCAGGCTTGTAAATATTGCCGGCACCTGGAAGACAGAATACCCTGACAGGAAGTTCAATCAGCCGCTTTATTCAATCACCGCTGACAATAATAAAACAATATGGTTGGGGGGAAACAGTCTCGTATATCAGATGACTCCCGGGAGTAACGGCGAAAAATATACTTATAAAACATATTCGGTTCAGAATGATTATCCCAATAAGTATTTTGTAAAAAACATTAATGACACACTTTTCCTGTTTACTGAAGGAAGAATTTTCTGCTTCAACATCACAAAAAACAGTTTTGATGAGTATTCCCGGTCTAAACAAGGAGCAGGGGAAAAAGCGAATTATATTATTTCGCAGCCCGGCATTGCATGGTTCAATGATGGGGAGGAATGGATTTACATGCCTGCGGATGCCAGGGTTAAACCTGGTGACGCTGCGATGCTCAAAATATTCGATAAAATAAATTCTGTATCACTTTCAGATAAATACCTGTGGACTGTCACAGGCAGCAATCAGGTATTCCGTATAGAGCTGAACAGGAACATTTCAGTACAGGGGGATGTTGATCTGTTTGTCAGGAACATTAATAATAATGAAGGTGAGTATTTCAGAATCTCAAATGCAGTTCTGGGCAGAGGAGACAATACTGTAAGCATCGATTTGGTTTCTCCCGGATACCTTCGTCAGAATTCAACACAATATCAGTATCTTCTGGAGGGTATCATGTCTGAATGGTCAAGATGGTCAACTTCATCCACAATCACCCTTATGCCGCCTGCAGGATCACACAAGCTGCTTGTGAGGGCAAAGGATATCTGGGGCAATATAAGTGATACACAGACACTTAAATTCACAATAAGAGAGCCATTTACGCAATCCACAGCATTTTATATTTTAATACTGATAGTTGTCCTTTCACTTGTTTTATTTGTGTCAAGGCTGCGTGAGCAGAAACTCATAAAGGAAAAGCTGGTGCTTGAAGAAAAGGTGCAGGAACGAACCAAAGAGATTCAGGCACAGAAAGAGGAAATAACATCAAGCATTGAATATGCAAGCCGCATCCAGAGGGCTATGCTCCCGATGGAAGATATGTACAAAAAGAATTTCCCGGAGCATTTTATTATTTTCAAGCCAAGGGATATTGTGAGCGGAGATTTTTACTGGATAGGAGAGGATGAAAAACGTGTTTACTTCACTGTAGCCGATTGTACGGGACATGGAGTGCCGGGAGCCTTTATGAGCACACTCGGAATGTCAACCCTGCATGAAATAATTACTAATCAGGAGAATCTTACGGCTGCAGGAGTGCTTAATCTGCTGCGCAATAAAATTAAAACATCACTTCACCAGACAGGCAAGGAGGGAGAAGCTGCAGATGGGATGGATATTGCTTTCTGTATTCTTCATAAGGATAAAAAGACGCTTGAGTTTTCCGGGGCATATAATCCCCTTATAATTTTTCAGAATGGTGAACTCAGGGAATTTAAAGCCGACAGGATGCCTATAGGTATTTATTATGGTGAAAAAGAGACATTTACTAATAATGAAATTAAGGTTTCAAAAGGGGATGTGCTATATATTTTCTCTGACGGACTATGTGACCAGTTTGGCGGGCTTACAGGAACGAAATTCAAACTGGCCAATCTCAAAAAGCTGCTTATAGAAATTAATATGAAGCCATTGACAGATCAAAAATATTTAATTGAAACAGAGTTTTCCAGGTGGAAAGGCTCGTACGCGCAGGTAGACGATATATCAATGGTGGGAGTGAAAATCTAAAACATAATTTTAATATGAAAATCAAATTTATCGGGGCTGCCCAGGAAGTGACCGGCAGCAAACATCTTATTACAACTGACAGGGGAAAAAGGATTCTGCTCGACTGTGGCATGTTTCAGGGAAAAGGTCTTGAAACAGATGGACTTAACAGGGATCTTATGTTCGATGCAGCATCTGTTGACCATATAATTCTCACCCATGCCCATATTGACCATGCAGGACTGATTCCCTATATGTATAAAATGGGATTCAGGGGATCGGTTGTTTGTACAAATGCCACACGCGACCTTTGTGCAATTATGCTGGCCGATTCAGCCTTCATACAGGAGCATGATACCTATACTTTCAATAAACGCCGGGCTAAAAAAGGACTGCCACTTGTTACACCAATTTACACCCAGGACGATGCACGCAATTGCATGAACCTCTTCATCGGCGTTCCTGCCAATATGAAGTTCATGATTGATGATAATATAAAGGTGCGTTTTACTAACACCGGGCACATGCTTGGAAGCGGAGCCGCAAATATTCAGATAATCGAAAACGGACAGATAAAAAGGATAGCCTATACAGGAGACATCGGCCGGCCTGTAAACAGGATACTTGCGCCTCCTGTACCATTCCCGCAGGCTGATATCCTGATCACTGAATCTACTTATGGCGACAGGCTGCATTCATCAAATGAGGAAGCTGAAGAACAGATGCTTAAAATTGTAATTGAAACCTGTGTAAATAAAGGCGGAAAGCTTATTATCCCTTCTTTCAGTGTCGGCAGGACCCAGGAGGTTGTTTATGCCCTTAATAATTTCTTTAATGCAGGTAAATTGCCAAGAGTAGATATTTATGTTGATAGTCCTCTTGCAGTAAACGCCACCTCAGTTTTCAGGGCTCATCCTGAATGCTATAACGACAATTTTCATAAGGTTATGGCAACCGATCCTGATCCTTTCGGATTCAATGGCCTGTATTATATTACCCGTCAGCAGGATTCGAAAAAGCTAAATGAACTTAAAAAGCCCTGTGTAATAATCTCAGCATCAGGCATGATGGAAGCGGGCCGTGTGAAGCACCACCTTGCAAATAATATTTCTGATCCGAAAAATACTATCCTTGCAGTGGGATATTGTTCTCCAATAACCCTGGGGGCCAGGATATTAAGAGGCGACAGGGAGGTGTCAATTCATGGTAATGTTTATGAGGTTAAGGCTGATGTCAGAAAACTCGACTCATTCAGCGGGCATGCTGATTATAAGGAGATGATTGATTATCTGGGCTGTCAGGATAAAAGTGCACTTGAAAAGACTTTCATAGTACATGGTGAACGCGAAACCCAGAAGAAATATGCAAACACACTTTCAGCAGAGGGATACAGCAATATAGAGATCCCTGCACGCGGTCAGGAATATACCTTATGAAAATAATTGCATCAGTCATGTTATCATTTCAATCAGCTTATTAATTTTGCCGCTCAGAAATCAAGACTGTTTATTATGGGAAGAGCATTTGAATACAGAAGAGCCTCCAAGGAAAAAAGGTGGGATAAGATGTCCAAACTTTTTCCAAAGCTTGCAAAGACAATAACAATGGCTGCCAAGGAAGGTGGCTCTGATCCTGATATGAATGCCAAGCTCCGGACTGCAATTCTGAATGCCAAGGCTCAGAATATGCCGAAGGACAACATAGAAGCTGCGATAAAAAGGGCCTCAGGCAAAGATTCTGCTGCATACGAAGAGATATGCTATGAAGGGAAGGGCCCTCACGGAGTTCTGGTGTTTGTCGAATGTGCAACTGATAATAATACCCGAACAGTAGCCAACGTCAAAGCTTACTTCGGGAAAAACGGAGGCACTATGGTTCCTACAGGATCTCTTGAATTTATGTTCTCGAGAAAAGCTGTTTTTGAGTTTGAAATGCCTGACGACAAGAGTCTTGAAGATATTGAATTTGAGCTGATTGAAGCAGGGCTTGAGGAAATTGAAAAGTATGATGATACCGTTTTTGTGTATGGCGATTACACAAATTTTGGTTCACTGTCCCATGCCCTTGATAACCTGGGGATTGAAGCAAGTAAAGCCACACTTAAAAGGATTCCTCTGAATCAGGTGGAATTCACTGATGAACAGCTTGCTGATATTGAAAAGCTTATTGACAGGCTGGAAGATGATGACGATGTTCAGGCCGTATATACCAATATAGCTTAACCCTCCTGAGATAAAACATTCCAATCCTTTTAGGAGTCTGTGGACTGTGGTTCTTTGGTGGAGGTTATAACAAATTTCCTTTTATTTTCTTCCTGAGAACTTTCCAGTCCGGGCAGATCTGAGAAAGCAATTCATAGAATTTTGGCCCGTGATTATGATGTTTAAGATGACAGAGTTCATGAACTATAACGTATTCTGTCAGTGCATCGTCAAGCTTAATCAGTTCACTGTTTAATGTAATTCTTCCTCTGTTAGAACAACTTCCCCAGCGTCGTTTCATCGTCCTGATCCGCAGGCTTGTTGGTTTGAAATCATACGATCTGTATTTCTCAATTATGTTATAAAACATATCCGGGAGAAGCCTTTCTGCTTCTTTGCGATAAGCACTCTGAAGTAGTCTTCCAATTGTAATCTCAGCAGCACCTGGTTTTATCCCGGCTTCAATTGTATCCCCATTGAATTTCACATATTGATTTCCGGATGATGTTATATTAAGTATCAGAGAATTACCTCTGTAAAGATGTGTGGAGCCATGCGTAAAGGTCTTTATCTTTCTGGTTTTATTCAGCTCTGTAAATTTATCCCTGTGTTTGATTATCCAGGCTGTTTTTTCACTGACTATCCTGTAAATTGATTTTTCTGAGGTTCTGAAAGGAACCCTTACAATTACTGATCCGTCAGTAAGAACGCTTATTCCGAGTGTCCTTCTTGCCGAATAAATTACACTGAACTCAATTGAATTAATTGAACCTGAGGATATTCTTCCTGAAATCAAATTGCCTGCTTTTTTGGTGGAACTTGGAGCCAGCTAAGAATCACAAAATTGTTGTAATTAAATTAATTCCGAAAATGAATGAAAGCTGTATCCTTTCTTTTCAAGCCTTGTCAGTATTTCATCAAGGTGATTGTAGAGCTTGTCAGTTCTTTTGGGATCGGTACCGGGATGGATAAGAAGTACATACCCGTTGAGCCCTTTATTCTGTTCATAATCAAAAAGATCTTTCTTCAGAAAATCGCTTGAATAGTATTTGGTCCCGTCCGGAACTGTCCAGTCCTGGCTTGTAAGTGTTCCTGATGAGATATTTACAAGTGTGTAACCGGCCTCTGCTGTCCAGTCTGCTATAGAGTCATTATACCATTCATAGGGGGGAAGGAAGATATTCGCCTTTTCTCTTGCAATGCCGTGTTTTTCAAGTGCCTGATAGTTGTTCTCAAGATCCTTCATAAATTCATCCTTTGATACAAGGAGCGAATCTCTTTTAGTCCAGTCGCAGTAAAGAAGATGTTTGTCGGAATGGCATCCGACATAATGACCTTCTTTTTTCAGTCTCTCAATGTACTTATCATATCCGTCAATCCTTGTAAAATCTCCTGTCAGAAAGAATGATGCCCTTGCATTATGGTCTTTCAGAGTATTCAGAACATGTTCAAGTCCGTCAGCAAATTCATGGGCGGTAAACGTAAGCCAGATCTTTTTCTGTGTCGTGTCCATCCTCACTATTGCTCCATGCGATTTTTTTATGAATGGATTCTCATTCATTCTTCCTGATGATGACGACATTGAGCTAAGATAGTATACAAGGCATGCAGTGCCGTCCATTGTGCTTTCGTTCGATGTGTAATCTGCAATTTCATCATGGTATGCAGCCATTTTAGTCTGAAATCCGGCATACATATCCGGCTTTGTGAGAGTAATGTAGGCTGCATGATTCTTGTAAATTGAAGAATAAATCGGACCATCAACAAGGCCTCCGGGTGTCTGCCCTCCTTTAAGAACATAAACTGAATGTGTTTCCGAAGGATAATCGCCATTTTCGGGCAAGCCGACTATCATGCTTGTGCCCCATGGATTACAGCCAAAAAGCCAGTCGCGGTGGGCTGCTTCAAGTTCAAGGAATGAAGGATCACCTGTTATTTCATTATATAGTCTTGCCTGTGTAATGAGGGCTGTGACAAGGTTATTTGAGCACCATATAAAGGGCACTCCGACAAGGAAAGGATTCCTGCTGCCTCTTTCCAAAGTTTTTTCCAGACCCATCTTCATATAGCCTGCAAATTCATTGCTTCCCTGCTCCATTTCATTCCTCGCAATTCCCGGATGCCCCATATTCACGAAGGGATACCATTGGTAATGCCGTGCCGTATCAGCGCCCATCCATGGAGTGACAAGCTCCTGCCTTCCAAATTCAACAGCATGTTTCATGTAGGTTCTATCACCGGTCTGCCTGAATAATTCTATTGCAGCGAGTTCCATATCGTCAACCCAATTGTCTTCTTCATAGAAATATGGCGCCTTGCATGGTGCAGTCTGACAGGCCCCCGGATGCTTCAGCCCATAGGCAAATGCCTCCTTTGCCTTCTTCAGAAGTTTTTCTGACAGTACGGGATCAATTGTTTTGTATGCTTCGGATGCCCTGGAAAATGCAGATGAAAATTTACCGGCTGTTGAAGCAATTCCTGTCGCTCTGTTTTTATGTTTACCGACTCCCTGTGGTTCACCCGTGCAGACATACACAGGTCTTTCTTTCCCTTTGCCGTAATTGGCTGTGTCCTTGTTTGGCAGCTTGAATCCTATGTGATCCCTGTCGTCGGCAAGCTGGTTGTACATTAACTCCGGGCCGGGATTCATTTTAAGAAGCCAGTCAAGTCCCCATTTGCTTTCATTCAGTACATCCGGTACGCCGTCAGCCCCGGGGTCACCATTTGCAAGATATTCATCACCAAAGGCATGCGGATTTTCAGAATATGCAAAAAGCATCTGATAGACAGCATTGGCTGAGGTAGCAACATACTGAAGGTAATCAGCGGCATCATGCCATCCTCCGGTAACGTCAATATGTGCCGAGTCGTGATTTGAATCATAAATCTCATATCCATCCTCAAGATGACATGAATCTTTGAGATACGGATTGTAACCACAACGCTGCTGCCGCATATAGTTGAGCAGGAAATCAGCAGTTCCGTCATAAACATCCCTGCCAATCCTGAAAGGCGTCGATACCGCATCTCCGGCTTTTATCCTGTAAGTGCCTTCACTGTTTATATCTGTAAAAGGAAGCCTGTAACAGCTTACAAAATGATCAAGCGAGGCTGCAGCGACTACATTATCAAAGCTTTTTACAACATTTCCGGTCGAGGCATCAAGCAGATCAAATGATTCCAGTTTTACGGGTTCCTTGCTCAGGTAAACTGCTACCTTAACATCACCGGGACGGTAACCCAGTTGATTTATCCTGATCCAGTCGCTCTGTTCCCTGCTGCATGAAAGAAATACAGTTAACAGAATTGCAGATAATAAGCCTATGGTGTTTTTCATGTGAATTAGTTTATTTTTATAATGGCAATTTAGTAAAATTGATGTTACAATTTATTATGATGTGCATTCCGGCTGGCTGTCAGGAATATTATCATAGAATATTTTCAGGAGAAACGGCTTAATAATGAGGAAAAAAGCAATGAAAGTCATTTATACACTGTTGTCAGCAGCCTTGTGCTGTTCACTCAGCAATGCATACAGTCAGGAAACCAGACCTGACAATGTTCACCCTGATGCCAGATATACTGAAGGCCTTACAATGAATATTAAGCTTGAAGGATTCAGTGGCATCTGGTATGCCAACCAGCCATCGGATGATGAATATGCCTACAAATACAGTGGTGGACTGGCTACATATACAGCCAACCATAATCCCATGGCTGTATATTCGCCAGAGACTGATAAAACCTATTTCTGTTATGGTGCTGTAAGCAGCCAGGGCTCCCTTATTCATGCTGTCTCCTGTTATGATCATAAGACAAAGGCCGTAACCCGTCCGGTCGGTGTTATAGACAAGAAAACAACAGATGCCCACGATAATCCGGTATTATGCCTTGATGATAAGGGTTATATATGGCTTTTTTCAACTTCACATGGTACATCCCGGCCGTCATATATTCACAGAAGCACGAAACCTTATGATATAAATGAATTTGAGCTGATCAGTCCATTTAAATCTGAGGATGGGAAAAAGGTTCCCCTGGATAATTTTTCTTACCTGCAGGTTTATTTTCAGAAGGGCAGGGGCTTTCTGGGGCTATTCACGCACTATGTGATCAGTGAACTTAAATATGGTAAAAAATCAGTAAGGGTCATCTCCTGGATGAAAAGCCCTGACGGTATAAACTGGTCAGAATGGAAAGATATTGCAGCTATTGAGGAAGGTCATTATCAGACGAGTTTTTTCAGCAATGGCAAAGCAGGTACCTCATTCAATTATCATCCTAATCTGGAAAAGGAACCCGGACTTAACTACA
>CAZEYY010000125.1:7699-11206 GCA_964516485.1 uncultured Rikenellaceae bacterium | reverse complement strand
TAAAACATGTAAAGCTCTATAACAGCGGAAGTTTTTTTGATGATCTGGCCATTCCAGAATCTGATTATGAGGATATTGCAGAACTTCTTGGTAAGCTGGAAACAGTAATTGTCGAGTGCCATCCAAAACTTGTGAATGAACGATGCCTCAGGTTCAGGGATATGCTAAAACCTGAGCTGCATATTGCAATGGGGCTTGAAAGCTGTGATGCAGAGGTTCTGAGCAGACTGAATAAAGGAATGTTACCCGGAGATTTCAGTTCTACTGTTAATTATTTAACAGTAAACGGTATTCTTTCAAGGGCTTTTATACTTTTGCGCCCTCCTTTTTTGTCGGAGGAGGAAGGGATAAGCGATGCAAAAAAATCAATTGATTTTGCCTTCGCTTCAGGTGCTGAATGCTGTACTGTGATTCCGGTGCGTTCAGGAAACGGCGCTGTGGATGAACTTCAAAGACTCGGATACTTCAGTCCTCCTGACCTCAGGTCGCTTGAGAATGTGCTGGAATATGGAATAAGCCTGAATAAAGGAAGGGCTTTTGCAGATACCTGGGATCTGGAGTTGTTTTCAAAATGCTCCCTGTGTTTTAATTCACGCAAAGAGCGTATCGAAAGTATGAACTTGACTCAGAAGATAGCACCACATAATAAATGCGACTGCAGCGAATAACTTAAAGAGTATTGAGGCTATCTTCCAGTATGCTCTTTATTCCGGTTGATCCTGTCTTTTCTATACTGCGGGCAAATTCCGATTTCAGGGTCGTTTTTTCAGATTCATTCATCCAGGCAAGATTCACTTTAATTGAAGCCGATATTGCTTTTACGAGCCTTAACCTGTCGCTTTCGGTGAACTGATCAGTTTTTTCCAGCTCGTCAAGCAGACGGGGGATAAGCCTCATGTAATTGAACTTAACAGCTCCCATGCCATCCCTTATGCCCTCAACCTCAGGATCATCTGAATTATTAATTATCATTGCAAGCTCAAGCATTTTGTCGTGGATAAATAAACCGAAAATATCAAGCTCAAGCAATTCTTCGCTATAATACATTTTCCCCTTGTACTCAATAGTGTACATCTGTTCCATTTCAGTCTGAAACCTTGTGAAATACTGGATGGTATACGCCCTGGTACGGAGTGACTGATTATTATCGTGAATGAAATCAAGATTATCTGTGCTTACCATGCGCCTGAACAGGTCACCTGATTTTCTGCTGCTGATCCTTGGCAACGACAAAAGATCGTTCATTTTCAGGCTGCTCAGTGTAATGTTGCAGGCAACATAATCATCATTAGTCCAGATTTTTTTATGCGATGGCATTCCAAGCGTCTGGTAATGTTCCGGTTTAAGGGTGTGATCGTTGTTACAGGAATCCAGCGGGAGAAGGATTATCAGAAGGAGGATCGGGAGGAGATTTTTGTAATTCATTGTAATTTATTGTAATTTATTGTAATTCATTGTAATTACGGCGAAGCCAAATTGCGCCGAAGGCAAATAACAGCGAAGCGAATTACGTCGAATTAATCTGATTGAAAGTCATTGATTGTCATTGGATGTGTAAGTTACAGTGGTGTTGTTATTACGTGCGAAGATGATGATTTTTTTGCCGGAGGAAAGCTGAACTAATTCAATATCCCTTACTTCACCTTTTATGAAAAGACCGCTCTGCAGGTCATTAAGCGGGGTGAATTCACCTTTTCCATTGCCTTCGAGCAGAAGTCCTTTCCCGGCGTCCTGTTCGCCGAATTTCACTCTTGTACCGGTGAAGTTCCCGGCTAAAAGAAGATCCTGATTGCCGTCATTATTGAAATCTTCCGCAGTTATTCCATAAACCGGGAAGTACTGAGCTTCCCTCGGGAGAGGCCTGATTTCAAATTTTCCACTGCCATTGTTTATGAAAGAACAACTTGTAAAGAGAACAGCCTTTAGTTCAGATGCGCCCTTAAGTTCTTCAGGACTGAAAATATCAGTCAGTTTCTGGTCGGCGTATGATTTATAATCAGGGTATTTCTTTTTCATAAAAGGCAGCTGAGCCTGGAGGTCATCCTTTGAATAGAAGGGATAGCTTACACCCTGTACATAATAGCACATTATTGCATCAAGGGAACCATTGTTGTCGAAATCCCTGTAGTATATTGTTGCAGGCTCAGTTACAGAGACTTTTAATCTTGTATTAAGGCCCATGTTCCCGGCGATGAAATCTGTATCTCCGTCCCTGTCAATATCGGCGGGGTATAATATGTTCCACCAGCCTTCAGTGTCTTGCAGTCCCGCGGATTCTGTTATTTCTTCAAGCCTTCCTCCTGTGTTTTTAAAAACCCTGATCTTCATCCATTCTCCTGCAATGACAAGATCCGGCTTCATATCAGCATTAATATCTGCCCAGAAAGCATCAGTCACCATACCGGGGGCAGTAAGCGATGAGCTGTATTTTCCGGTTACATCGGAGAAAAATCCTTTTCCGTTATTTTCCAGGATAAAGCTTCGTGGAGCCACCGGGTATTTCTCCGGAACAAGCCTGCCCCCGACAAACAGATCATTATCACCGTCTCCATCGATATCAGCTGCTTTAACGCAAGAACCGCTGACAATCATTTCCGGCAATCTGTCTATATTCTCTGTAAAGTTACCACGACCATCATTGATGTATAGCCTGTCGCGAAGCTCAGGTGAAGAAGGGCTGAATTCGTTTCCCCCGCTTACAACATACAGATCCGGATCTGAGTCACCATCGGCATCAAAGAAAAGGGCATCAGTATCCTCACTGTTTTTATCATACGTAAAACACTGTTGTTCTGATTCATTGAAGGAGCCATCCCTGTTTTGTATGAAAAGTGTTCCGGTTGAGCCTTTAGCTCCACAGAAATACAGGTCTTCCAGCCCATCCCGGTTCACATCGGCCTTTGCAATTTTTGGACCCTGGGTTGATAGAAAATGAGGAAGAAGTATCTGTTTCCTGAAATCGACATAGTCATTTTCGGTATGTCGGAAATTCAGTATGTTGTTATTCGCTGTTACAAGAAGCTGGATAGGCTGCGGTTCATTTGCTTCAGTTACAGGTTCTGCTTCTTTGTTGTTCAGGGTAATAGTCTGATTTACAGAAATATTCTTTATGGTCTGCTCAAGAAGGTCAGGCCAGATAACTCTCAGCTCATCTATGTTTTCGACTTTTCCGACACCAAATATAAGTTCATGGTTCATTGATGACATATAGCCTCTTGAGGGCTGGAATTCCTGCACCTGCAGTTTGTCTCCATACTTTATCTCAACCCTTGCGCCAATTCCTCCCTTGTTAAAGCCTGTACCCCTGAATTTGATTTTCAGGAAATTATTCCCTGTTATTTTTTCCGAATTATTTCTGTATATTACTGAGTAACCGTTGATTACACTTGTGACGATGTCGGGATCGCCGTCATTGTCAAGATCAGCATAGACTGTTCCGTTTGATAATGAAGGCGACTCATCTCCCCATGTGTCTGTTACATTTGAAAATGTGTAATCGCCATTGTT
>CAZEYY010000125.1:5996-7599 GCA_964516485.1 uncultured Rikenellaceae bacterium | reverse complement strand
TTCTCATAATTATCTTCAGGATCCATGTCAAGGGTGAAGAGATCGATGTATCCGTCATTATTGAAGTCAGCGGCGTCATTCCCCATCGATGATAAAGAAACATGGTCAAAATACTTCTCCAGTTCCTCTTTAAAAGTCCCGTTCTTCTGGTTTATATAGAAATAGTCCTGCTCTGAATAATCATTGCAGATATAGATATCAGGCCATTTGTCGTTATTGAAATCGGCAATCGCCAGACCAAGCCCGAAATTCATTATGTTGGTTCTGATGCCTGCTTCCTCATTTGCAGGCACAAACCTGTCGCCAAGGTTTTTGAAAAGCTTATGCTCATATTTGTTGTCATGCATTCTTTTCTGAGCCGAGTCGGGATGTGCATACCTGTCGAGTGAATGATTTATGACAAACATGTCGAGGTCCCCATCCTTGTCATAGTCAAAAAATGCACTGTGTGTAGAATAGGAATCATCCTCAATGCCCCATTTTTCAGCACATTCTGTGAAAGTGAGGTCTCCGTTATTTATATAGAGAAGGTTTTTTCTGAATTTGGGCCGTCCATCAGTTGAGCTTACAACGTATATATCAAGTAAGCCATCTCCGTTTATGTCAGCCATCGAAACCCCTGTGTTCCAGTTACCACCACCCGTTACTCCCGCTTTCTGAGTTATTTCCTCAAATCTGAAATTGCCTTTATTCAGGTACAGTTTACTGGGAGTCAGGTTTCCGCAGAAGAAAAGATCGGGCAGTCCGTCATTATTAATGTCGCCGGCTCCGACTCCTCCTCCGTTGTACATATATCCGTAATCAAGCACATTGAACTCCTCCGATTCTGTTATTGAGTTGTTGAATTCAATGCCTGTTTGATTATGATTGAGTGAGGTGAAGAGTTTCTGTTCTTTTCTGTGGCAGCCGGCAAGGATAAACAGTATAAGTATCCCGTAGGAAATATCAGGAAGAGGATTGCGCAATCTGATCATTTGGAAAGCAGTTTATATGTCACTATTCCTGTATTTGAAATACCTGCAAGAATGTATCTCGAATTTTTTACTGTTATCATTTTCATCGACTTAACGTCACCGATAAGTTTAAGTCCGGATACTGATTGTTGTATATATCTGAAATTTCCTTTACCATCGCCCCTGAACAACTGTCCGTAATTTGCATCAATGACACCAAGCCTGACGCATGTGGTATTCTGGTTTCCTCCAAGAATAAGGTCCATCTTGCCGTCGTTGTCGTAATCAATTGTTTCAATAGCAAATACAGGAGCAAACTGAGCCTCAACAGGGAGTTGTATTTTTGTGAACCTGTTGCCGTCGTTTCTGTAAATTACTGTTTTTAGTTCTGTTACATTGAGCACTGTTGCACCTTTAAGGTCACCTTCCTGGAAAATGTCAGTTATCTGAGCCTCTGAATATGATTTATAATCGGGAAATTTTCTTCTGAGAACCGGGATCTGCGCTGTGATTTCGTCGCGTGTCGGCCAGGGATATGATTTTCCGTCATTGTAGAAGGTAATTACCGGATCTACTGAGCCATTGTTGTCAAAGTCCTTGAATGTCATCTGCATAGGTTTTCCAGGAGAAGCCTTGAACTGGGAATTTGT
>CAZEYY010000125.1:0-5896 GCA_964516485.1 uncultured Rikenellaceae bacterium | reverse complement strand
ATGCGGTCCTGGAGGGCCGGATCAGTACGGGAATAATCTCCATAGCCTCCGCTGGCCACATACAGGTCCATATCTCCATCCATGTCGGCATCAAAAAACACTGCATCGGCATCTGTGCAGTTGAAATCTTCCTTGTAATTGAAAAAAGGCGAAGGCCTGAATTTCCCGTCAGCCGACTGGACAAACAGTTTGCCCGGATTTTCTTTGGCGCCGCCTACAAATATGTCCTGTAATTTATCTCCGTTTATATCGGCCGTGGCCATAACAGGACCAGTTGATGAAGGCATATAATGCAGCAGTGTCTGTCTTTTGAAATCGTTAGTTCCGAACTCGGCATGCTGGTAGGGTACCAGTGTTTCAACTTCGGAGAACAAGGTAGCAACAGTACTCTTTGAGGCTTTAGATGCTGCTTGCCCTGATTCAGTTATTGTAATGAGCTGGTTCGTCCTGATTTTATTTAATCTGTTTATTCTGCCGGAAAGCCATTCAACTCTCACTGAATCAATAATTTCTTTCGATCCAAGGCCAAAATGCAGGTTGTTTGTAACTGTAGACTGGTAACCATGAATCGGCATCATCTCCATGAATTGCAGATTACCATCGGAGTACAGGTATACTTTGGCGCCATGACCGGAAGTATTTTTCATGGCTCCCTTTAGTCTGATTGTCAGATAATTGGCCTTAGGATTAGATTCCCTCAGCATATTCCTGTAAATAACGGCTGTCTCATTCTGATTACTTATTACCAAATCGAGGTCGCCGTCGTTGTCAAGATCGGAATAGGCACTTCCTGTTGAAAAGCCTTTCTTCTCAAAACCCCATTCATTGGTCTTTTCGGTGAATGTGAGGTCCGCATTGTTTTTGAATATGAAGTTGTGAACGGGAGTTGATTTCATAAACTTTGTAAGGGCAAAAGTATCAGCTGTTTCCTTTGCCCTCGATGCCTGGCTGAAGGCGTCATTTTTATATTTCAGGAAATCCCTGTCGGTATAGTCCCTGAAATATCCGTTTGAGATGAAGAAATCCTTCCAGCCGTCATTATCATAATCAGCGAAGAGAGGAGCCCAGCTCCAGTCGGTGTTTGAGATTCCTGCAAGCTGACCAATCTCACTGAATGTTCCGTTGCCATTATTTACCTGGAGCATGTTTCTCATGCTTGAATGATAATATCCTGCCATGACTGCCATTGCATATTGCATGTAATTGTCAGGTCCGTATAGAAGTTTGATCCGTCTGTTGTCCGCTGGGAGCATGTCAGCTGTGAAGATATCAGGCCAGCCATCATTGTTGAAGTCAGAGATATCACATCCCATGGCCGATTGTGATATATGCAATATAAAATCAGTGAGCCTGTTTGTAAAAGTACCGTCTCCGTTGTTGATGTAAAAATAATCAGGTTCTATGTAGTCATTTGTGACATAGATATCAGGCAGTCCGTCCTTGTTAAGGTCGCTTATGTTGACTCCGAGTCCATAACCCATTGCATTTGAAATTATTCCAGAAGAAAGAGTTACATCAGTGAATTTGTTGCCATCATTGCGGTAGAGTTTATCTCCGGCATAGGGATCATTTACTTTTCTTGCATCTTCAAAGTCCATTCCCCTGATAACAATAACATTTGTTGCAACAAGGAACATGTCGAGGTCACCATCAAGGTCATAGTCGAAAAAGGCAGCAATTGTTGAATAAGTGGGATCGTCAATGCCATATTCCCTGGCTTTTTCCTCAAAGCGCATGTTGCCTTTGTTGATATACAGCTCATTGCGACGGCTGTCGGGAGTTCCCTTTCCGGAGAAGCAGACATAGATATCAAGCAGTCCGTCGCCGTTCACATCGGCAATTGAGACACCTGTTTTCCATCCGCCCCTGCCTGTTACTCCTGAGCTTTTTGTGATATCACGGAATTTTAAATCGCCAAGGTTCTGATAAAGCTTATTATCTCCCATATTTGAAATAAAGAAGATGTCTTCAAGGCCGTCATTGTTCAGATCTCCGATGCCAACGCCTCCTCCGTTATAGAGGTTCTCATGAGTAAGGGCGTTTGCATTTTCATCTTCAGTGATTATATTTTTAAAAGTTATACCTGATTTAGATGAAGGTACCGGCTGGAATAATTTTATCTCCTGCGCGGATATATTGAGGAATAATAATATGAAAACCAGTGACAGGCTATTCCGATGATATTGATTTTTAATTATAATCCTCATTATATCTTATAAATTGATATACTGTGACTTGCATTTAGTGCTGCGCCCTCCCGATAGCTATCGGGAGCCCTGATCCATGCAAATATAACAGTTTTTTTATCCGGCCGCAGTAAGTTCCGACATCAACCATAAGGTAAATGCGACCATTGGTGTCCAGTATTCTGATATCTGCCAGCTGCCGTTTCCAATGTCGGGCTGATCATCATGAGTGCCGCCAAGACCGTTCAGTACGGCACCGGGAATTACAGGTGTATTCGGGATAAAAGTGCTTCCTGGAAAATGTTCAGGGTGATTATATCCGATTCCGATTACAGTTGAACTGTTAAACGGATTGCTTCCTGTAATCCAGTCGAGCTGTCTCTGGGCCATGGCTTTAAGGGATGGATCATTAAGTACCTCTGAAGCTTTTAAAAGTCCGACCCCTGCAGAAGCAAGATTTGAGTTAATCCCAACCCACCAGTCAAGTTCCGGCTGCATGAAATACCTGTACCAGTAAGAACCGGTTTTCCGCTTACCGCCCGGATCCTTTTCAGTATATAGTCCAAAGGGCACTATGCCGAAAGAGTTGAGTGAGGCCAGGGTGTTAAGATAGTCCTTTGTGTAAAGTGAAATAATTGATTTCCATGATGATATGTCTTTGTTCTCCGGGAACAGTTTTACCATGTCACAGAGGGATATTATCTGCAGACAGCCTTCCCATATATTCTTATACGGCTCTTTATTATCCGAAGATGTAAGGAAGAAGCCCTTTATTTCACTTCCTTTTACGACCTGCAGATCTTTCAATACAGCAGCCTGGGAAACGGCAAAGTCCCTGTAACTGTTGTCTCCTGTGGTTTTGAACAATTCAACTGCAGCCTGCATTGAAGATCCGATTACACCGGTCTCCTTACTGTAACTTTTTGTCAGGCACCAGTTAAAACATTTAGTGGCTGCATCAAGACATTTTTGAGAATAAGACTTGTCAGATTCTCTTGTGATCCTGGCCATAATGGCTTCAGCAGTGATGAAATTATATTGACCTCTCAGATCAAGGGGATCGGTGTTTATCACCCTGTCGTCGTTGTTGCCGAATATAAGCATGTCAGCCATCGATTTTCCGGCAGTGGGTTTGGCAAAGCGGAGTTCTCCTCCTTCAGGCCCGTTTTCATTATCTGTCCACCTGTTACTGTCGGAATGTTTTTTCACGTCACCGCCTACATAGCTCATAATGTATCCCTGCGGTTCCTGCATACTGAGGAAATACAGATTGCCCCAGTAAAGCTCATCCAGGATGTTTTTCCTGTTATTGTTGCCCTTTGTGTCAAGTTCATAGGCACGTGAAAGGCCAATCATGCCATAAATTGTTGCCCCCACCCATTTTCTCAGGTCGCTGGCATCGTGCCATCCTCCTGATACATCCTGATGTTTGCCGTTATCCATCCTTATACCGTCGTCAGTATGGCATGGGCTTAGGTATCCGCTTTTGCTTGCACCGCAACGCTGCAGTGAAAAGTATTTCACAATCAGATCCATGGCAGGCCTGTACGATTCAGTACCTATTGTGAAAGGGAAGGACCTGAGGGTGTCATACCTTATATAATAGTGACCCTCTTTCCTAATTTCACTGAAATCGCCTGTAGAGTATTCTCCGAAATCACCTTTTGACGGTTTAAAGTTACCGGTATAAACTGTCCTGCCTTCTGTTATTTCTATAACAGTGAATTTGCCGGTTGAATTCCCTTTTACAATTACTTTCTTTGAGGCATCAGGCATATATCCTGCCTGGTTTATAAGCAGACTGACGTTGAGATCACGGGATATTTTCTGGGCAGGCAATTCATATTCTGTAAAGAATAATGCTGATATTATTACCAATGCCACAAACCTTAAGAAAAGTGACTTTTTCATATAACACTCTGGTTTATATTTTGTAATGCTTAGTGTCTTGGTGCCTTGGTGGCAGATCGATTTTTTGCCACCAGGACACTAAGACACCAAGATACACTAAGATATTTAAACGACAAATTCAAAGTGATTTATCTGTCGATACCTGTTAATTTGGCCATTGTTAATAAATGTTAATGATTTCAATTTCAGAAAAAATGCTTAATTTAATTCCGTGGTATCATTTAAATTAGCATTTACCAACCTGACTGAAACATTGTATAATATTCCATTTTATTGTACAGAAGACATTACCTGATGATAATGTTTAACCCAAAAAACAACTTTTTATGAGAAAAAACCTTTTACATGGATTCCTTGCAATTCTGGCTGCCGTGTTACTTATTTCCTGTGGCAGCAGCGGGAATGACAAGAACAGCTATCCCTTCAGTAATGAGAAATTTGTAATAAAAAGGGGTACAAATATTGCACACTGGCTTTCTCAAAGCAAGAGGAGGGGTGCAGAACGTGCTTCATTTATAACTGAAAAGGATATTAAATACATCGATTCCCTTGGTTTTGACCATGTCAGGCTGCCAATTGATGAGGAGCAGATGTGGGATGAAACAGGAAAAAGGAATGAAGATGCATTTGTCCTCCTGAAGAATTGCCTTGACTGGTGCGGAAAAGCAGAATTGAGAGCTGTTGTGGACCTGCATATTCTCAGGTCGCATCATTTTAATGAAGGTGATAAGCCTCTTTGGACAAAACCTGCGGAACAGGATAAATTTATTGCACTCTGGAAGGATCTGTCGTCATTTCTGAAGGACTATCCTAATGGAATGCTTGCTTATGAGCCAATGAATGAGCCTGTTGCTGACGATCCTGAGCAGTGGAACAATCTGCTTGCACGAATGATCGATTCTCTGAGATCATGGGAACCGGGGAGAGTCCTGGTACTTGGCTCAAACAGATGGCAATCGGCCCAGACTTTTGATACATTCCGAGTGCCTGAAAATGATACCAACCTGATACTCAGCTATCATTTCTATGAACCTTTTTATCTTACCCATTATAAAGCAGCATGGACCAATCTTAAGGATTTTGAGGGAAAGGTGAATTACCCGGGAAAGATAATTATTGGTCAGGGTGCAATAAACAAACCCGGTAATAAGGACGACCTGTTAATGGAGCTGAGCAAGCTTCCCAATATGAACCAGGAATATAATATTGATACTCTCGAGTACATGATGCGAAAAACCTTTGCCTTGTCTGAAAAGACAAAACTACCGCTTTACTGTGGTGAGTTTGGGATTTTTATGGACTTCTTTCCTGAAGCAAAACTTGCCTGGTACAGGGACATGGTTGCAATTTTTGATAAGCATAATGTGGCCTATGCCAACTGGAACTATAAATCCACAGCTTTCGGGATTGTTGATGATAAGGGAAATGCAACTCCGAAGACCAGTATTTTGCTTGGGAAGTGATTGGGAATCGGTTATCAGTAATCAGTTGTCAGTAATCAGTAACTTGTTAGCCGATAGCTGATAACTGGTAGCCGGAACAGCAATTGACCAATCCACCCACAGCTCTACAGGGAATATAGACGGTAAGCAAAGGATTGTAATTTATAGAGGAAATCGCTGTAAAACTTTCCCCTCCTTTTGAAGGAGGGGTGGCCGGGACTCCTGATTATTTGCTTTTTACAAGGTGTATTTCCCGGCCGGGGTGGGTGATTAAACTGATCTTTAAATATATATCTTAATGGTATATTATTATTTAAAAATGTTTGTGGACTATAATAACATAATTAAAATATGTAG
>CAZEYY010000124.1:0-11222 GCA_964516485.1 uncultured Rikenellaceae bacterium | reverse complement strand
CCCCTGATATCATCCGGGAGCCTGAAGATGGTTTTATGTTCATCTTCAGCGAGACAAAAAGTAAAATCCCTGTTAAGTAATTCTTCCATATCGAGATTGAATAATCTTACCTTAAGTTTCAGATTTTCAATACGGTTAAGCGATGAATTTGAGACAACAATTTCGTTCTTCCCATAATCAAAAACTGCATGAATGGGTTCAAGCGCCTTTTTGGTACCGTACATGGCTGCATTTGGCAGAAGGTCATAGCCATAAAGCTGCCATATGAGTTTGGGCCATGAAGAATTCAGCATCCATTGTATTATTCCTGTGGATTTATAACGGTTTACCTGGAAAGCTTCGAACATCGGCCTTATCGATTCATAGTTCAGTAACTGCGCTTTTATGCAATACTCTGACAAGTTTGAAGGCTTACCGAATCTCTCGTTCATTGCAGTATTGTAACGGTCGAGGGTCTGGAATTCATTTCTCCCGCAATGAAATTCCCACGTATCATTTATGGGCCATTGAGATTCCGGAGGAATCATCTCGCGTATAGATTCAATGGGGGGTACCTGTGCACCAGGGCTTGTTTCGGTATTAAAACCATACGCTCCGCCATGGATCGTATCTATATACCAATAAACAGGTGGAACATATTCATAGGGACCTTCCATTTTCATCCCCGACCATCCAGAAATGCTGCTTTTTCTCATCGCGGCAGAGGTGATCATCGGTCTTTGCGGATCTTCCGCTGCGAGTATTTCCAGGTATTTTGTCTCTAGCTGGGGCAGAGGAAGCATATCACTTCCTGTCATCCACATGAAGATGGCCGGATGATTCCTCAGCCATTTTACCATGTCTCTCCATGATTCAGCAACAAGTTCAATTTCTTCCGGGGTCTGAACACATCCATAAAGATCGTCGCATTCTTTTTTACCGCAATATTCCGGCCATTCCCACTGGCAGCTCCAGCCTGTCATTATAAGCACTCCTTCCCTGTCGCATATATCATACATGTCGTGATTGTTTCCCCAAAAGCCTTCAGGTCTTATAGTGTTCAGATTCATGTGTTTTACATATTCGATCTGGTGCTCCAGTTTCAATGAATCCGGCATCAGGAAGAGTTGATCAACCCATCCCCCTCCTTTTATCAGGATCTTTTTGCCATTGAGAAGAAATCCTTTATGTTCCCGGCCATATTCTGAGAATGAATAAACTGAAATATCTCTTATCCCAAATTTTGTATTTACCTCATCACTCACGTCCCCGCCAGTCACAAACTTTAGCTTCATATCGTACAATTCAGGCTTGCCCAGGTCGTGGGTCCACCATACTCTGGGATTCCGGACAATTAGTTCCGGATACTCATCAGGACTGAATTTAATGATCTTTTTTTCACCGGGTTTAAAATTTAATCTTTGCTTCAAGCTGATCTCAGAACTTATGACGACTTCTGCCAGACCTGACAATTCTCTGTCACTGTTGTTTGTTGCTTCGCATGTTATAGTCAGTCTGGCTTCCTTAAGTGAAGCAGTATCAAGGCTCGTCAGAACGAATGGGTATCTGAGAGAGACATCTCCTGTCGAACGGAGCCGGACTTCTCTCCAGATGCCCATTCCCCGGTCGGGAGCCTCAGGATTCCAGTCGACAAACCCAACTGTAAGGTCGCCTGCCGAAGGAGGAAACACTTCAACTGCAAGGAAATTATCGGCATCATTTCTTATAATGCTGCTGACATCAAAGGAATACTGCCTGAATGATCCCTTTAATGTGTCTGCTGAAGCAATTTGCCTTCCGTTCAGCCAGATGTTGGCCCTGTATATGATTCCGTCAAATTCAAGAAAATAGTCAGAGGATTTTATGTCAGCGGTTCTAAAATCTTTCCTGTACCACCAGGAACACTGGAATTGTTCAGGATTGACATTTTCAAGATTTTTACCATAGAAGACATCTATATAGACGCCGGTTTTCACGAGGCAACCGAATACGGTTGACGGAACTTCAGCAGGGTACCAGTCACCGGAACTGTTGAAAGAATTCGATAACTCTGCTCCTGATTGTCCTGCCTTCGCCGAGGATTGTAATATCCAACCCTTATCCAGCAACTGAACAGATGATGACTCATGTTTTGCTGAACATGATAAAATAGTGACTGAAAGAAAGATTATCAATCCACGGAGTGATATGGCTGAAAAAAGAACTGATCTCATTATTGGTGTTTAATGGTTTAGTGTTTCAGGTTCAGTAATTTTATAAACTTATTAAAAAACGCTGTGTTGTCATCAATCCCTCCAAAGATTTCGGCGCCAGGCCCATAAGCAAAGACAGGAACCATAAGTGCTGTATGGCCGGATGTTGAGAAACGTCCGGTAATCTTCCCGGAGAGAATATCACCATCAACCAGAGTGAGTCCACCGGTCTCATGGTCAGCTGTGACAACGACAAGGGTATGTCCGTCGCGCGATGCAAAATCAAGCGCTTTACCGACTGCCCGGTCAAAATCAAGCATTTCTTCGATGGTATATTTCATATCGTTCTCATGTCCTCCACCGTCAATCTCCGACCCTTCCACGACCAGGAAAAACCCCTTTTTGTGGTCATCAAGTATGTCGAGGGCAATCCCGGTGGTTACGGGCAACTGGTCGCCCCTTTTGTCTACCCTGTTTTCAGTTAGAAAACCTGCCAGTTTACCGCTTTTTATCTTTACCACTTCCGTTATTGTATCGCACACCTGATATTGTTTTGCTGACAATTCTGCCAGCAGGTCACGTCTGTCGCTACGGTTTTTGAAATGTTCGATCCCTCCCCCGATGAATACATCCGGTCCGTTTTCTGTAAAGCTGACTGCTATATCATCCGACATATTCCTGTTGGGAACATGGGCAATAAAAGCTGCAGGCGTTGCATCGAGGATGCTGGTCGTCACAACAATACCGGTTGCCATTCCGTTTGCACGGGCAATTTCAATGACAGATGGCACCGGTCTGTTTTCGCTGTCGACCCCTATCGACGAGTTGTTTGTTTTATGGCCGGTGGCAATTGCAGTTCCGCCGGCTCCTGAATCAGTTATATATTTGTTTGCTGAATATGTTTTGGAAAAACCCGCGTGCCTGAAGTTGCCAAGATACAGGTTACCTTTGTTAGCAGTCAAACCAGCATAAATCTGTGGAATGCTCATACCATCGCCAATCATCAGGATCACATTCCTGGGTTTCTTTTTCTTGAATTCGTGATTATAAGAAGTTACAGGGTAAAATGAATTATTCTGAAATGAGGATTCATTCGATTCCGATTTGCGGTTCTGACCTGAAGACGCGTTGACTGATAATACCAGTATTGTAATGATGTAAAAAAATCTTTTCATCTTAAATTATTATATGAATTAAATATTAATAAAGGATCAGATAGTCAAATATAACCCGTCTCCTGGAATAAGTTCCGGAGACGGGTTTAATTTTTCCAAATCACCGGATCTTTAATATCCCGGATTCTGAGGCATTTCCTTAGTGAGATTAGCGTCAATAACCGACTGAGGAATTGGATAGATCGTGTCTCTGGCTGAAAGATTCTGTCCTCCGTTTTTGTTGTAAGCCATTGTACGTTCAAGGAATTTGTGGGTTCTCAGCAGTGTCCAGCGGCGGTGTTCTTCAAGAAACAACTCACGCGACCTCTCGTCGAGAATGAAATCGAGATTGACCTGTGCAGATGTGATCTCGCTTGCATTGGATCGTCTCCTGATAATGTTCAGTGTATTTGCTGCATCCTGTGAGCGTCCCAGTTTAAACTCAGCTTCTGCCTTGAGCAGGTAGGTGTCGGCAAGTCTGAGATAGACCTGGTCATTATTCATAAACTTCTCGTTCATATTTTCAGGATTGACACCTTCAGCTTTCCTTGAATATGGCCAGTCGAATCTTGCTCTTGTTGTATATGTAATATCGGGATCCCATTTGCACTTGATTGTATCACCGTAATGATAGCCTGCGGGAAGGTTATCTGCAGGATATGGCGCATTTGTTGCAGCATCACCTAGTATGTAATATTTTCTTATTGCATACGGAGAAAATCTGTCATCTTGCTTCTCATAATTATCAAGTGCCCATTTTGTGAATGTAAATCTTGAGTAGCCAAGGCCCCCACGGTCAAAGGTATGAACGATTGGCCTGACCCCGTTAACCGAGATATTCCAGAATCGGCTAAGATGAATGCGCCTGATCATACACGAACCGCCTCCGGTAACTTTCAGGCCAAACTGGAATACCCATAATGCTTCGGTATTTCCTTCCTCACGGTTTGAATTACCATCGAGGAACATATCCATAAACGGTACCCCGGGTTTGCTTTTTTTAATACCGTATCTTTGGGTGACAAGTTTATATTGAGGTGTATTGACGACTTTATCGGTCCATTCGAGAGCTTTGGCTGGATCACCCATTGTCAGGTATATCTCTGCAATGTAGTGTTGAACAGCTCCCCTTGTTATCCTTCCTCTGAGAGAAGGTTCCACCCCGATATAGGGTTCAGCTTCCAACAGATCCTTTAAAATTTGCTCTCTGACCTCCTTAATGGGTGTTCTTTCCCAATCGGTTTTAATTGTTGCTCCCGAAGATTGTTCCAGTGCAAGCGGCACATCGCCCCATCCAAAAGACAGATGCCTGTACGCCCATGCCCTTATTGCCTTTGCTTCCGCAATAACACGGTTTTTTGTGTCATCAGGATTGCCGCTTCCCGACCAGTTAATATCATTTCTTTTTTCAGCCTGATTAATGATCGTATTCGCATCATTTACTATGCCATATAACCATTTAAATACGTTTTCATTTTCAGGTTCCAAAGGATTATTGATGTTTTTCCAGAGCATAGCTGTCATTATAAAACCAATATCCTGATGATTAACAGTGACATTATCTGTTCCGAACATAAACATGCTTCCGTGCATTGAATGATCACCGTATGCAGGTTCTTTCTCTCTCCTCACCTGAGCGTATAGACCATTTAAGCCTGCTTCAAATCCTGCAATATTTGTAAACAGGGTTTCGGAAGTAATGAGGTGAGGCGGCTTCTCGTCAAGAATGTCTTTGGAACATGCTGAGACCATAAATATAATCAGCAGCATAATAGTGTGTTTGTATATTGAATATTTCATACAATCTTTTTTTAATAGTTAGAATTCAAGGTTTAATCCAAATACAAATTCCTTCTGAAGCGGGGTTTGATGCTGGCTGTCAAGCTCCGGGTCAAGCCCTCTCCATTTTGTGAATGTCGCAAGATTCCGTCCCGTTACAAAAAATCTCAGGTTGGTAACCATGTATTTACTGACAATCTCCTTGGGCAATGTATATGAAAGGGATACATCCTTAATACGGACAAAGCTTGCATCCTCATAGATCACGCCGAGAATTCCCGACATTCTTTCGGCGTTTAACTGGTTTATAACCCAATTATTTGTTGGATTATCCGGTGTCCACCAGTTTTTGACGATCGTATTTCTTCTGACATCGGCCCAGGTTTCATCAGTCATTAATGAGTTTTCCTTTGTAACGCCATGCACACCATGCATAAAGATGTCCAGTTTGAATCCTTTATATGAGAATGCATTTGACAAACCCCATATAAATTTCGGATCCTGCTGGCCAATGATCCTTTTATCCAGGGCGCTTAAGGTTCCGTCCCCGTCAAAATCTTTTAATTTTACAAAACCTGGTTTTGTCCCCCATTTTGCTGCTTCTTCAGTTTCACTGAGCTGCCAGGTACCTTCCCAAACAAAGTCATAGTTCACACGTATTGGTTTACCAATGAACCAGGCATTTGCGACATCATCAATTTCTTTCCCATTTTGATCGAGCATGCCATAAAGTGAGACAATCTCATTATGAGTATAAGCAAAGTTTGCTGATGTTGTCCAATTGAAGCCTGAAGAGACTATATTGCGTGATTGCAATGACAATTCGATTCCTTTGTTCCTGGTCTGGCCGATATTCTGAGTTATGGAAGTAATTCCATGCACAGCAGAAATGCTTCTGTTAAGGAGAAGATCATTTGTATTGGTATTAAATATGTTAATATTTCCAGCAACACGGTTTTTATAAATTCCAAAATCAAGACCGAGATTAAGTGTTTTAGAGGATTCCCAGCCAAGGTTCTCCTGCCCTAATTTAGTTGGAATATACCCGGCCTGAGTTTGTTTGCCGGAAACCATGTTGTATTCACCAAGTCGGGAAATGGAATTGTAAGCTCCTACAGCCTGATTGCCGTTCAGACCATACGACACTCGCAACTTTAATTCATTGAAAAGATTTTTCCATGGAAAAAATTGCTCATTTTGAATGTTCCATCCAAGGGCAACAGATGGGAAAAGTCCCCATTTGGAATCAGAGCCAAATCCAGAGAAACCATCTCTCCTGCCTGTGATAGTTGCCAGATAGCGGTTGTCATAAACATAATTAAATCGCAACATCTGAGACATAAGAATGCTCTCGTTGAATGAAAAATCGGGAACAATCTGGGTGGCCTGGGCCGAAGAATACCATTTGAGAAAATCATGTGGAAAGCCATTTGCTTCAAGTGAGTTTTCGGAATAATAATTTTTCTCATAACTATAAACGGCTGTTCCGAAAATCTTGCTTCTTCCGAACTCTCTTGTATAGGACAAAATGTTTTCAATTACGGTATTGTTGCCCCGGGAGCGTGCTGTTTCTGCAACACCCTTAGCCTCAAGTCCAATTTTGGTGTTTCTTCCCATGTAAGTGGCCTCATCGGAAAAACGTGCTGAGATCCCTGTGTTGAGCCGGTAAGTCAGTCCTTCTATGAATGGGAAATTTATGATTGCATAGTTATTTGATAATATCTGGTAGGATTTGTCAATATTGTCATACAATGTCATCTGGAGTGGATTGCCGAAATAATGGTCATCATCCCAGATGTAGATTTTCTGTGAACCGTTATCCTCGAAGGCTTTTGTAAGGGGATTTGTCTGAAATAGGTCAGACATGTCAGGACCAAGGCCACTTTTATCATCATACGATAAATTTGAGCGTGAGCCAAGAGAAAGCCATTTAGTAACTTTTGTATCTAGGTTTATCCTGGATGTCATCCTCTTGAAATCGTCATTCAGCGCCAATCCCTTAACTCCCATGTAATTACCGGAAACGAAAAATTTCGTATTATTGTTTCCGCCTGAAACAGAAAGGGTATGCTGATGGCTTGCGCCATTGCGAAGGCCGGTTTTGATCCAGTTGGTCCAATCTCCTGATTCATAGATATCCCGCTCTGATTTTGTCATTGCACCCGCGAACCTGGTCATTTTAAAATCATAAAACTGAGCTCCGTCCAGATAATTCGGAAGTGATGCAAAATTTTGAGTGGAGTAATAACCATCATAGGAAATCCTCACCTTTCCTTCAGTTCCCTCTTTTGTGGAAATAAGTATCACCCCGTTTGAACCCCTCGACCCGTAAATTGCAGCGGATGATGCATCCTTCAATATCTCTATTGAACCGATGTCATTGGGATTAATATCGGATATTGAACCGTTGTAAGGAATGCCGTCAACAACTATCAATGGGGAATTATCTGCAAGAATGGAGTTTCTTCCTCTGATCATTATCACTTCATCCGGCACTGCTCCTGAAGATGAAGTTTGTATCATTACTCCGGGAATGGAGCCCTGGATAGCCTGGGCCAAATTCTGATTCGGAGCATTTTCGAGCCTGTCCTTTGACATTGATGCCACTGATCCGGTGATATCACTTTTTTTCTGAGTTCCGTATCCTATCACAACAACCTCATCAAGAGTAGTTACATCAACTGCCAGACTGATATCTATCTTTGTCCTTCCTGCAACAGGTATTTCCTGGGTAACATATCCAATAAAAGAAAAGGTAAGCACAGCTTGCTGTTCCGTGGTATTAATTGAATAATTACCATTTAGATCAGTATTCACACCTGTAGAGGTGCCTTTAACAACAACGCTGACTCCAGGAAGTCCCTGTCCGGTTGAGGCGTCAATTACACGTCCGCTTACAGTTGATTGCTGGAGTTCTTTATAAGGAGCCACTGCTACAAGATTATTTTCCAGAATCTTATAATCTAATCCTGTAGAGTCAAGGAGTTTCTCAAGTACCTGTCCAATGGTCTTATCAGATACACTCATATCGACCGTTCTTTCAACAGATATCAGATCGTCATTGTAAAAGAAACGATAATTCGTCTCTTTCTCAAGAATCCCAAAAATATCTCTGATGGATTTGTCTTTGACTTCTAACGAGATCTGACCAAACCCAGTTGCTGAAAGGTTCAGGGTGCCTATAAGCATCAGAAAAGTTGTTAGTTTCATATATAAAAGCATTTTGTAAAATCTTCGGGATAAAGACTTATTAATCAAAAATTTGTTCATAATTTTGAATGTTGTTTAGTTAAACATGATTGGCCTTTATAAACACGGGGGCCATAATTGTGACTAACTGATTCGGGGAAAAGCAGCGCCAACTGCTTTTCCTTTTTTTTATATGGCAGGATTTCTCATAGGCAAAATATTTAGATTAGTAATAGGGTATCTCATTTTATATATCTTGAAAATGTATTAATTGAATTAGGATCGGAGCCGAGGTTAACAGTCTTGCCTTCAATTGAATAAGTTATTGGCGCCGTGAGCTTCATCACATTAAGCACTTGTTCCAGCGTTTCATCGAGAAGAACGCCTGTAAACCTGAAGTCTTTAATCTTTTCTTCCGTGAAGTTAAAAGTCACATCATATTTTCTTTCAAGTGCTACACAAAGCTTTTCAAGGCTTTCACCTTTCAGTATGAGTCTCCCTTCAGTCCAGGCCAGGACCTGCTCTACATTGACCTGTGGAGCTATTAATATATTTGACATATTGTGAACCGGCTCTGTATTATCGTTACCAGATTCTTTTTTCTCATTAATCAAAAACGCTTGTTCATCTCTGATAAAAATGATTTTTTGACTGGGACTCAAGTCTATTGTGTGATTTTCATTATCATAACCCTGCTGTGTGATCGCCACTTTTCCCGTTACAAGAGTTGTTTCGATAGTGTTCTCGTCATCATAGGCTTTGATATTAAACTCGGTCCCGAGTGCTTTGATGTTTATTGGACCGGCATTCACGATAAAAGGGACCTTTTCATTCCTGGCGACTTTGAAGTAAGCTTCACCTTTCAAAGTAATGTTCCTGTTCATACTGTTGTATTCGCTTCCGTAACTGACTGAACTTCCGGCATTCAGCATAACTGAGGTTCCATCAGGGAGGCTGATCTCCGACCGTGAGCCGTAAGGAGCTCTTACCACAGTCATCGCTGACTGAGGCTCTGTGATGATTATTTCGCTTTTTGTTGTGAGCCTTGCTATAATGAACGCGAAAGCAAACACTGCTGCTGCTGCTGTCACCTGAATCAGAATTTTTCTGAAAAGAAACTTCCTTCTATTGATTCTGAGTTCAGCTTCTTCAATGTCCCTGATCTTATTCTCTTCCATTATTTTTTGGTAGATTCGAGTAAAATCAGGTTCTCTTATTGCAGCCTGGGGTTCAGGCATTGCATAGATGCTTTCAGACAATAACTCTCTGAAAATTAATTCATTTTCATTATTGTTAAGAAGATCAAAAAGCTGGCTTTTTTCTTCCGGACTCAGCCGGCCTTCAGAATAAGCTTTCAGAAGCGTTTCAATGATATGTTTCTTTGACATCAGTCGTGTGAATTCAAAACCTTAATACAATTCAGCGACTGAAACTACTCATGTGGGTAAAGATTTTTTTTTGAATTTTTCCAGATACATCAGTGTTTTGTCTCTTTTTGAAAAATTTTTCTAAGTGTTCTTGTTGCCCTGTATATCTGATTTTCCACTGTTCGAACGGTAATATTAAGCTTCTGTGCTATCTCTTCGGATGACAATCCTTCTTTTCTCCTGAAATCTAAAATTAGTCGCTGTTGTGGCGGGAGAAATTTTATAATATTCTCAAGTTTTTCATGATAATCGTTATAGAAAATATCGTCATAAGGATCAGAAATACCTTCGGGTTTTGCCATTTCCCTCACAAGGAAAGCCCTTCTCATGGCCCTGTTTTTCAGAGAATTAAATACAGCATTCGCGACCGATCGGAAAAGATAGCTTTTTAATGATTTATTTTTATCAATTACCCGCCTATGTTCCCAAATACTCACAAAAACAGACTGAACAAGCTCTTCCGATTCGTCAGGATCATCAAGATATTTTAAGGAGTAATAATAAACAATCCTCTTGTATTTGTTAAAAAACATGCTGAAGGCTACACTATCACCCCTGCGAATTCCTGAAGCAAGAGTAGTATCATCAGGCAAACTGGTTGACATCTTTACAAGATTTACTTTAAATTAGGATAGCCAGGTTTTTCCCAAAGCTGTTTCGGACGAAATATAATAAAAACGATTTAAAAAGATTATATGATAATTAGCAATCCAACGGTTAATATATATACCGAGGATAACAGATTTCTTCAAACGGGTTCTCTTTCAAAAAATCCGGCAAATAATTTTTTCGCTTTGCATGTCCTGAACCCAGCCAATTCGGAATCAAGACATTGCCTGTACATCATATTCCGGTTTCAGCAAAGATTAAAACATTACTTTATTTAATTCAACCGAAAGATAGTCTGGTTTACTGGGTAAATCAGCATATCAAATCCATTAATTATTTGTGAGATAATTACATTTCTACTGGAAAATATTTGATCTTGATATTGGAAATAAAATAGTTGAAGAACTAATTTAAGAGAAGCCATTCTAGTTAATTAGACAAATTACAGAACCACATGCACAAAAAAATTTTCTGCAGGCCCACGTTAATAAAATTATAAGGAACAGTATGAATTTTGAGTTAACAGGAGACTTATAAACTGGAAGACATGAAATTTAAAAGTGTGAGTGTGAGAGTGAGTATTGAGAAAAAAGAGTGAGAGTGTTCGCGATTGCTCTCACACTTGCTCTCACTCTCACTCTTTTTCAGTACCCGGAGCGGGACTTCAATCTATTTTATTGCATTTGACTTCATTTTATTAATATAATTGATATCCAGCACATTAAAATTTCGTGTTTTGTTTATTAGACTTCATTTTATTACATTTGATTAATTATTTGCACCTAATTTGCACCTACTTTTGGTTTATATAATTAGATATAAAACGCTTAAAAATGACTGAAATACAATTTTATCTTAAATCTGAGAAGATTGATAAACATGGCAAGGTTACT
>CAZEYY010000123.1:0-11296 GCA_964516485.1 uncultured Rikenellaceae bacterium | reverse complement strand
CCTTTTGAAGGAGGGGTGGCCGGGTTACCTGATTATCAATATTTTATTTAGCTTGTATCCCGGCCAGGGTGGTTGATTTATATGTCACTATTGATCATTTTTTTAGTTTACGAATTTTTATATTTCACTTTGCAAATAATCCAGAGATTGAAACACAATTCTATTTTCAAAACTTAATACATTGAATCCTAAGCTCCCAGGATATTTATCCCTTGTTTCATCCTTCTTTTATAATGATATTCACCATGTTTTACTCCGTAGAGTTCAATAATTAACGTCATAGCTCTGAAGTATTTAAATTCTTTGTGGTTGACGATGTTTTTATTTAACCTAGATATAAAGATATAAAGAAACAATCCAATCAACCACCCTGGCCGCAAAATATGCTTTTAATTAACTAATAATCAATTTGCTGCGGCCACCCCTCCTTCAAAAGGAGGGGAAACTTATTTAACACGTTTTAAAATATTTTACCCTTAGGTTTACGATTACGGGGTTGAGGGCTGGTGCAGGCTTCCTTATGAAAAATCAAATCCGGAAATATATGCCGGAGAATCAAAAAACGGTTCCTTCTCCCTCTCGGTCATGTTAATAAACTTCGTATATACAAGTCCCGGCTTGGCATTCAGCATACGGTTCAGTGAACCCATTTTAACCCTTGCCCTGATGCTGTCATACAATTCACTTCTGTCATCAAGCCAGGTGAGCCCTGTATGAAATCCTTCACTTGCACAAGCTGATTCAAAAAGAGTTGCAAGCATTTCCTCCTTCCCTTTCTTACAGTAAATAGCATCAAAAACAAGGTACCTGAACTCACCCGGACGGAATAATCTCCTGAAATACGGCAGACCGGGAAGTATTTTCATCATCACCCAGCCCCATATTCCCGGAACATCATAAACCTTGTATGAGGATGGGATGGCAAGTACTCCCGCAATTATCTCATTGTTTTCCTTTAATACATAATACCTGTCGTTATAAAAGGAGTGTTCGCTTGTGAAAAATGAATAATTCCTATAGTACTCCTTCAAAAGATTTTCCATTTTTCCCTTTTCCCCTGTTTCAAGCCTGCTCACCCTCTTGTCGGCTTTCGGGGAAAACCTGCTGAAAGTAACTGTAAGAAAGGACCTGATATATTCATAACCAGCCTGGTGAACTATGTTTTTTGACCGCTCGTTCATGCTTTCAAGGAAGGCATACATTATATGCTTGTCTCCTTCAAACACATCATCAAGCTCAAGCATGTGTGGTTTACCGAATATCTCAAGTGTCTTCTGCTTGAATGAGTCGTCTTTCTCATGCCTGATTACAGGATGCAGCTTTTTCCTCCAGTTTGGGGCAGACTGATATGTTGACTGGAATGCCAGGTAACGGAGGTAGGAAGACGGATACCTCAGTGGACCCTGTCCGGAGATCCTGTAACATGAGCCTACAGTACCTGTAATACGGTTTTTTCTGTACAGCGATACAAATCTTATCTTGTCCTTGTAGGCTTCAATTCTCGGAGCAATGTTCTGCAGCTGGAATCTCAGGCCTCCTTCAGAACCCTGAACAGCATGATTAAGTATATCAAGTATTCCCTCATTTGCGTGATCTGAGATCCTTACTTCAAGCCCTTCGTGACTGAAAACTGTCCTTTCAAACATCTTATGATCAATTCCTTTAGTTTGTCTTATTGTCAAGACTTCCAAATACCCGCTGCAGAACCGGAGTTATCCTGGCTGACACATCTTTTCTTATCTTTAGCTCTTCTCCTTCCACCTTAAGAAAGATCCCGTCAAGCGCCTTTTTTGTAAGATGATCATTAAGATCAGTGTTAACAGGTTTAAGATTTGCCAGTCTTCCGGCTACAGAATTTGCAAGAGTGTTCCATTTACCCGTAAGTGCATTCCAGGAATCAGCAGTTGAAATATTCCCGACAATTGCTTTTGCTGTAGATGCTTCAATCTTAGGCTTATACAAGGCGTACAGTTCGTTGTAAGTTGTGCTTTTCAGATAACCGGTTGCAGCATTATCGGCCCCCCTTAGTATATTGAATGCATCTTTCACAGTCATCTGCCTGATGCTGTTTGCAAATACGGGAGCTGCTTCCCTGGCGGCATCTTCTGCTGCCCTGTTTATCCTGAGAATGACATCCTCAACAAGCTTGTCTCCTCCTGGTAGTTTTGATATGTTGTCGGTTATCATCCTTGCCTCATCAGGAAGAAGGATCTTTACAGCAGCATCTTTGTAGTATCCATCAAGCGCAGATAGAACCTGGGATGAATTCTTTGAACCTGTAATAAGCGCTTCTTTTAGTCCATTAATAACCTCCGACTCAGTTAATGGGGCTGGTGTAGCAGTCTGTAATACTGTAAGCAATTCAGCGCATGCTGTTAATAAAATAACAGCTGCGGCAAAAATCAAATATCTTGCTTTCATATTGTGTTATTTATGTAGTATAACAAGTTTACTGAGTCGCTGAAAGAAAAGCTCTGGAGATCAAAAGATCCTCAGGTGTGGTTATTTTAATATTTTCCCTGTTCCCTTCAACAAGGTTAATTACCTCCCCGGCGCTTTCGAGCACAGTGGCATCATCAGTGAATTCCGGCCTGTAGCACTGATTGTACGCCTTCTTCAGGAGTTCGGCGCTGAACACCTGTGGTGTCTGTATCTGCCTTACCTGCAACCTGTTTATGGGATGATTTCCTGTATCGGTAACAATTCTCAATGATTCAGCAACGGTAACTGCAGGTATGGCATTTCCCTTCTTCTCTGCTGTCTCAAAACATCTTTTTATCGTATCATCGCTCACAAAAGGACGCACACCATCATGAATGGCCACAATACCAGGGCTGTTTACAAACTTCAGACCGTTCCTGACGGAATAAAACCTGGAAGATCCTCCCTTTACGAGTGTTTGCGGAATGCTGAATGAATGCTTTTCCTGGAGATAAAGCCAGTGCCTCAGCTGGTCCTCCGGCAGAACGGTTATGATTTCCATAACTTCATTAAAGGCTTTAAAACGCTCAATCGTATGCATCAGTACCGGTCTGCCTGCCAGTTCAAGAAACTGCTTTGGCATCTCGGCTCCCATCCTCTTCCCGCTGCCGCCTGCGACAATTACAACATAAAACTGCATGCTGCTTTATCTATTCCTTTGTGTACAAGAATCTTTTAATGCTTTTCTTCGGAGTCTTAACAAATTCCTCCGGATGTATCCTGTATTTACTTACTGCCATGAATTCAGGAAGTCTTTCATTTACATCCTTTTTTACATGCTCAAGCATCTTTATGAATTGCTCCTCGGAAATATTGTCTTTCTTAAGCATCTCATAATCAGGAAAAACAAGGGCAACAAGCTTGTTTTCTTCAGAAATTACAAGGGATTCAACAATATAGTCCTTGTTGTTTATTATCGATTCAATCTCTTCAGGATATATATTCTTACCGGAAGGACCCAGTATCATGCTTTTGCTTCTTCCCTTTATAAAGATATTTCCGTCTTTGTCAATTAATCCGAGGTCGCCTGTATGCATCCAGCCTTTACTGTCAATCATCTCGCTTGTCGCTTTTTCATTCTTGTAATAGCCAAGCATAACATTATCGCCCCTGAGGATTATCTCTCCCACAATCTTTTCAGGATCGGGTGAATCTATTGTAACCTCAAGTGTATCAACAGATTTTCCCGAGGCACCAAGCTTTGTTGTATTCCATGATCTGTAACTGATCAGTGGTCCGCATTCCGTCATACCGTAACCTACTGTGAACCGGAACCCTATTTTCCGGAAGAATTTTTCAGCATCCGCATTGAATGCCGCTCCCCCGATTACAACTTCCTTGAATCTGCCTCCAAAGGTCTGGACAAGCTTCTCCCTTATCTTTTTATGCAGGATGATATTAATCCCGGGGATGGTAAGCAGGATCTTCATTGCGGGTTTCGAAATAACAGGAAGCAATTGCTTCTTGTAGATCTTTTCAATCACAAGCGGCACAGACAATATCAGACGTGGCCTTATCTCACTGAAAGCCTGAATAAGTATCTGTGGTGAAGGGGTTTTTGTCAATATTGTTATATGGCAGCCTATTGTGAAGGGAAACAGGAATTCAAAGGCGCATCCATAGGTGTGGGCCAGCGGAAGAAATGAAACTACCGGGTCTCCCGGTTCAAGAGGCATGTTCTTCTGGGCAAATCTGATGTTGCAGGCAAGGCTGTTGTGTGATATCATCACTCCTTTGGAGAAACCTGTTGTGCCTGAGGTGTATGAGATTACAGCAAGCTTGTCATTTGTGATATCAGAAAACTTTATGTCTTCCTGTTTAAGGTCAGGATAGGTCTTTTCATACTTCTCCTCAACACTGTCAAAACTGCTTTTAAACGTATGAGCCACTGAGGCAATCATACTGAAATCGTCGAGAGAAACAACTCCTGATATTGCAGGAAGCTTTGAAAGGTCAAGCGATTCAAAGATCTTGTCATCGACAAAAAGGATTTTTGAATCAGAATGATTGGCGATATTTGTCAGATCTTCCGGCCTGAAATCAGGAAGTATGGGAACAATTACAGCCCCATAGGTAACTGTTGCAAGGTAGGTTATACACCAGTTTGCAGAGTTCCTTCCGATAAGCGCAATCTTATCTCCTTCCTCAATTCCTGCTCCCCTGAAAAGAAAATGAAGCTTCAGTATCTTTTCAGCTATCCGCCTGTATGAATAACCAGGCTCCCTGTAGTTCGATAAAGCTTCAATTCTCCAGTTTTGCCTGATGCTTTGTTCGATATAGCCAACCAATCTTTCCTGGATCATAGTCCTGATAATTAAAAATTAAATAAAATACATAATGAAAAGGGCGATTATAGAGAAGAAGTTTACAACAGTAAAGAAATAATTGTACCCTTCTCTCTTTTTAGCAAACTGCCCGAGCTTCCTTGCAAAAATCCCTATTGTAGGGACAAAAAGCACAAGGAGGAAGGCAAAAAATTCTATCCCGAAGAAAACCTTTTCAAGACCTCCGTTAACAAGTGCTGACAAATAAACAATTATAAGAAGAACAAGCAGATACAGGAGATAGCTTCCCTTAAGCAGCAGCGTCGATAAAAGCCTTCGTTTATGCAGCTGATGTGGTTTAAGGTAAGCATAAGCCAGGGCGAAGACTATTACAATGAATACAGCGCCCAGAATGTGATTCAGAATCTCCTGAAAATTTGCCATTGCCTTTATTTTTTCATTTAGCCTCCTCCCTTGAAGACCATACAAGCGAGCTTGCCCCTAGAACGGCTGCATTTTGTGTGCCGAGCTCTGATGCGAGCAGCTTGACCTTGCCTTTATAGACTGTGAGAAGGTTCTCTTCCATATATTCCTTTGCCGGTTCAAAGATAAGGTCCTCTGCAAGAGCCAGTCCTCCGAAAAGGAATATTGCTTCCGGATTGGTATGTGCAACTACATCTGCCAGCTTGAATCCAAGCATTCTTCCGGTATGTGTGAAGGCCCGTTTTGCAATATAGTCGCCTTTGACTGCAGCATCATGTATCATTTTGGCATCCAGCTCCTCAAAACTGTATTTCCTCAGCTCACTTGGCTGAAGTGAGTCAGCCATTATCTTCAGCACTGTACGTTTAAGTCCTGTTGCTGATACATAAGTCTCAAGGCAGCCTTTCCTTCCGCAACCGCAATCCCTGTTTGAAGGACCGGGCCTTATTGCAGTATGACCTATTTCCCCGGCAAATCCATCGTGCCCGTAAACCAGTTTTCCGTCAACAACAAAACCGCTGCCCAGTCCGGTTCCGAGTGTTATTACAACAAAGTTCTTCATCCCCTTGGCACCGCCGTATATCATTTCACCTACAGCTGCAGCATTTGCATCATTTGTTACAATAACAGGAAGCGGGGTATGACGGTTGAACAGTTCAGAAAAGGGAATGATGCCCCGGAAGGGAAGATCGGCCGGATGCTCAATAGTTCCCTTGTTTATGTTTCCCATAGGAGCTCCCACTCCGAAACCTATTATTTCAATGCCGTTCCCTATTTTTTGTGCAACAATTGAAATCTTTTCATAAAGGGCGGCGATAAATACTTCAGGTTCATCATAATGAGCCGTTTTAATGGAGTCTTCTCCGAGAATATGACCTTCTCTGTCAACAAAACCAAATACTGTGTTTGTTCCTCCGATATCGATGCCGACTGCTACTTGCTTTTTTGCCATTTTCAGGGGTGTTAGTATCTGTCCTTGTTTTAAAATTATCCGCCCATGTATTCGTTACCGACTTTTCTTGCGCGCACAGGTTTGTCGAGATTGATGCCAAGGGCAATACCTGTTTCAACAAGTATGTTCCAGCCTGCAGTCAATTGCACATATTCTGCATGTTCGCCGCCGTCGGGAATTATTATTGTCGGGAATATTGTCTTTTTGGTTGAAACAGCAATGATGTTCATACCTACACCCTTTACAAGACACTCATTGAATTTTTCCTGTTCAGCATCAAAGGGATCTATCCAGATGAGAACTTCACTTTTGTCCATTACCTCTTCAATTCCATGCACTGCAAAAGTACCTTCAAGATATGCTGATTTCTTCCTTGTGATTTCATTTGTTTTAAGCGCAAGTTCCTCAGCTACACCGTTATTCCTGCCTGCAAAATAAATAATGCTGGCATTCTTTATAATATTGGTGATTGCCGGATCGATCTTCAGTGTAAGGGCTTCTTCAGTCTGGTCTCCAAGCTTTTTAAGGCCTTCCATCTTAACGCCATGTATTTTGCGCAGAAGGGAATCATAAAACATTCCCTGTTCAACTACTGACTTGGTTGCTGCTACTGCATCTTCCTTTCCGCAGGTAAGTACATGAGTTGCATCTGCAATATCTCCGAGCTTTGTTCCCTTATTCGCGGTAAGTCCGAAAACAGCGTCATGCTTCTCCTTCTTGAGAGCTGTAACAAGCCTGATCACTTCCTTTGTCTGCCCTGAGTTGGAGGCTGCAAACACAGCAAAATCCTTCAGGCTGTATTCCATAGCCTGGGTGCTTCCCTCAGTCACAACAGGTTTAGTGAATGATTTCTGAAGTGACCTCTGGATGGCTCTTTTGGCAGGAAAGATCCTGCTGCTGCCTTCACCCGTCAGAAACAGTCCTTTTTTTGCTGCAGCCTTGTCAGCAATGTGTTTAACTGACTCAGGATCAAATGCTCTGATTATTGACGGGGTTTCCATCATCTCCCTTACGAGAGCATACTTATTATATTTTTCCTCTTTAAGATTCATGATAGTTATTTTTTATTGATAAGAAATTCTTTTAGATCGTTCTGCACCTGTGGATCTTTCTGGAATCCTCCGCCCAGATGCTGCCAGTAAACTTCTGCATATTCCACACCGGCCATCTTTCCATAGTCCTTATTCCCCTGCAGAACAAATCCGAAGAAGTCGTCCATCTTGTGCATGTGCTTCATAAGATCTATCTGCGAGATATGATAACCAAGCATTTTTTTCTTGGTTTCAATAACAGATGTTACATCAACATAAAAATGAGGAGGTACTATCTGTGAACCAAGGGGATCTGAAAGTGTAAGTGGTGAGGAATGGTAAAGCAGAGGAGTTATTTCAACAGGAGGTTCAGGAACCGGGACTGTATCAAGAGAGGATACCATTGCAGCAGCCTCCACTATCAATGAAGTGGTGCGATGATCAGAATGATAATCATTCGGAAGGTGCGTGAATATTACTCCGGCTTTTACCTTTCTGATAAGCGATATAACCTTGAGCCTGAACTCTTTTGAATCAAACAGGAATCCGTCAACTCCTCCAAGGGTATAGTATTCGGCATCGAGAACTGCAGCAGCCTTTTTTGCTTCCTCATAACGAACCTTTGCAGTCTCTTCCATATTCATCTTGCAACCGCCAAGGTCGCCGCCAGTCATTGTGGCAATTACTATTTTATAGCCTTTGTCCTTCAGAAGCTTAAGTACTCCTGCATTCCATGCTTCGGCATCATCGGGATGAGCATTGATTGACAATGCCACTTTATTAAAAACTTTTGTCATGATCTGTATTTTTGGTTATTTCTTTTTAGCATAAATCTTTTCAAGTCTTACAAATTTTGGCAGGTCGCCAACAAGAGGTTTCATATACTGGATGAACTTCGGAGATACATTGTTTCCCTCTGCGTTAAAATATTCCTTTGGCATTGGTTTGGCTGATACAGCAACGTCTTTGAGCGGAGCCTTGCCAAATTTGATTTTATAGGGTTTGTTGGAAACACGGTTGATAGTTACCATCACGCCCGATTCTCCCTTTTCTGCAAGTTTAACTGCTTCAACTCCGCACTTGTATGCCTCTTCAAGATCTGTTTCAGAAGCTCTTGCAAAATCGCTCATTATAAGAGATTCAGTTATCTGGAATTCACCCCTGTATCCGAATTTGTCAACAATCATCTTGTGCAGGTTAGTTGCCACACTGGCGCCGCCCATTGCTCCGAACTCGGTGTTGTTGAACTTGTCTTTTGTTGTCGAAGCACTTACCGGAGTCCCGTCAGCATATTTCAGACCTTCACCGCAAACTATTGATACCCAGCCATAAGCCTTAACACACTTTTCAACATCCTTCAGGAATTTGTCCCTGTCGAAGGCAAACTCAGGGCAATAGATCAGGTGCGGAGCATCTTCCTCGCTTTTCCTTGCCATAGCAGTAGCTGCAGCCAGCCATCCTGCATCCCTTCCTATTGTCTGGTAAACAACAAACTTGTCAACCCTCTGCATGTCGCGGGCAAGAACCCCTGCCTGCATGACATTAAGGATGTTTGATTTGGCAGCTGATGCAAAACCGGGTGTATGATCAGTACCGAAAAGGTCATTGTCAACTGTCTTGGGAATGCCAATGCCATGCAGTTCATATTTCTGCTTGCGGCAATACTCCTCAACCCTGTGAATTGTATCCATTGTATCATTCCCCCCAATGAGGAAGAAATACCTTATATTATACTTTTTAAGTACATCAAGGATGATGGGAAAATCCTTTTCCTGAACCTTGTGCCTCGATGACCCAAGTGCTGATGAAGGTGTCTTCCTGAGGCCTTTTATTACCTTTTTCGGTTGTTTGCCCAGATCAAAAAGCAGCTCCTGCATAAAGCCTTCAATTCCATAATTCATTCCATAGATATTCTGAATAAAATCGGAACTCATGGCTTTCTCAATAACACCGGCAAGACTTGAATTGATAACTGATGTCGGACCACCCGACTGACCTATAAGTGCATTTCCTTTGAGCATAATGTTAAAATTCTTTTATGTAAAATTATTATAAGTTCCCACGCCATTGCGCCCTTACACAAACTTCAGTTCACCGAAATACTTTGGCTGATGGTAATCGGGATTTTCAGTTCCCACCGGGCTCCAGGTAACATAATGAGGAACAGTAAGCATGTCCCCGCATTTGTAAAAGTTTGCCCTGAATGTTTTTCCCTTAAGGTTTGTAATCTTATGGTGGAAAAACACATCCACAGGCACTGCAATAGTAATTGTCCAGTCAAATTTCCCTGTTTTTTCGGCGACTGGTTTATTTCCCACAGAGCTTTTTCTGCGTATCCTGGAAATTATTTCAGCATCAGCCCTCTTACTGTCAGCCCTTCCTGTTCCGGTGCCAAGCAGAACGGTTCCAATGCCATTGAACTCAAGGTTGTAATAAATCCCGTCATTTTCAGGTGATACAAAAAATTCAACACATGAATCCTCGCAAACCATCTGGTTTGTTTCTGTTTTTTCAGCCTTGAAGTAATTTTCCGTGATGTAGTATTTCAGGAATATTTCCCTGTCGCCCCATCCGATTGCAAAACTTACTTCCGGTTTGTATTCATATCCCTTCCAGTTAAGTATGTCAATTGCATGTTTCTCCTGTTTGTCAAGAGCCGCCGATACTTCATCAAGATCGGGTGTATGTGACCTAAAATCGAGTTTTTTTACTTCAGTAACTTTCATGAATATTATGTTTGTTCAGGTGTTTGTCCGTCAAATTTACAACTATTTTTCAATCTCTTCAGGAAGGAAAAGTCACTTCATCTCATTCCATGCAAGCGCTGCTGCGCCAAGAACGGCTGCATTGCTTTCCGATATTCCTGAAGGGAGTATTTTAACTGTTCCGCGGAACACGGGCATGACATTTTTCTCAACATATTCTCTGACAGGCCTGAATAGTATTTCTCCGGCCTTTGTAAGTCCTCCGAAGAGGAAAACGGCTTCAGGACTTGAAAATACTATCGCGTTGATGATACCGAAACCTAGCATTTCTGCAGTATAGTTCATTGCTTTCACAGCTATCGGATCGTTTTTTGCTGCGGCTTCTGCAATAATTTTTGAAGTAAGTGCCGAAGGAGCTATATCTCTCAGAACACTGTTATCCCTTGAATCGCACATAAGCTGCGAAACTGTTTTTACAAGTCCTGAAGCAGACGCATAGGTCTCAAGGCAGCCAAGCTTCCCGCAGCCGCATTCCCTGCCCCCGGGAACAACAGTTGTATGGCCAAGCTCCCCTGCAAATGCAGTGTGACCATACAAAACCTCCCCGTTTATTACTATCCCGCTGCCCAGACCGGTGCCAAGTGTAAGCACAATAAAATTTCTCATTTCCTTTGCACCGCCAAACACCATTTCGCCAACAGCAGCAGCGTTGGCATCATTTGTAACAACAACAGGTACCCTGCTTTTCTTTTTCATCATTTCGGCAAGGGGAACTATGCCTTTCCATGGGAGATTGGGTGCAAGCTCAATTGTGCCCTTGTAATAATGGGCATTAGGGGCTCCAATGCCTATGCCGAGTAGTTCCACATCCTTTGTCACAAGTTTGAGGATGGCCTCAGAAAGCGCTGTTACAAAATCATTTATATCGGGATAATCCCTTGTAAGAATCCTGTTCTCTGCAATAACCCGGCCATCGCGGTCTGTCAGCCCGAAAATTGTATTTGTGCCTCCTATGTCGACACCTGCTACAACCTGTTTCATAAAATATTCTTTAGTTAAACCTGCCAAATACCAGCTATTTCGTTTTAACCTCCCTTAATTTCTGTTCCTTGAAATTTCTTACACCGGCATCCCAGTCCTGCTCCAGCTCAAATTTGGCCTTCAGTTCAATTTCCTTCGGATAATAAGTGACTTCTTCCGGCAGTCTCGACTTCGAAAAATCTCCCGGAGTCCATTTGCCGTTTCTGTCAGAATCAAAAATGATTTTAGCCCTGTAGGTTGTTGGCTCAAGCAGCTCAAAAGAAGCCAGAGAATCGCCCACGGCAATTGTTTCCCGTATCAGTAGTTTTTCACCTTTGTCATATAGCTGAACTATCATTG
>CAZEYY010000122.1:0-11334 GCA_964516485.1 uncultured Rikenellaceae bacterium | reverse complement strand
TTTTCACTCATGAGAAACTTTATTAATTCTGAAATCAGGGTACAAAAAAAGTAAAAAAAAATCGAACTATATATAAAAACAGCCTTTAACTATGAATAAAACAGATTATTCTGATCCGACTGACAATCAGAACTATTTCTTTTTCAGTGCTTCAACATCCTTTTCAACCTTGTCAAGCTTTGTTTTAAACTCCGGTAGCTTCCTTACAATAACATAGGATTTCATAAACTGCCTGAAATCAAAAGCAGGAGAGCCGATAACTGCAGTATTCTCCTCCTTCACATCTCCAAGCAGACCTGACTGGGCCCCAATTTTCGTACCTGAAGCAATCTTAAGATGCCCGGAAATTCCTACCTGCCCACCGAACATGCAATTCCTTCCAATTTTAGTTGATCCTGCAATTCCCGTCTGTGCAGCCATAACAGTATTTTCGCCTATCTCCACATTATGTCCAATCTGTATGAGATTATCGAGCTTCACTCCTTTTCTTATGAAAGTAGAACCCATTGTGGCTCTGTCAATTGTTACATTTGCTCCTATTTCAACCTGATCCTCCAGAATAACATTTCCAAGCTGTGGGATCTTCATATATTCATTTTCCGATTGCGGGGCAAATCCAAAGCCGTCACTCCCAATAACTGAACCGGCATGTATTATACAATTTTTCCCAATAACACACTCATGATATACTTTTACACCGGGATACAAAGTACAGCCCTCACCAAGTTTTGTGCTATCACCTATGTATACATTTGGATATAAGGAACAGCCATCACCAACTGTGCAGTGGTCTCCAATGTAGGTATAGGGGCCTATATAAACATCGGTTCCCACCTTTGCAGTGGGCTCAATAACTGCTGTCGGATGAATTCCCTTTTTCCTGGGCCGTGACTGGTCAACAAGCCTCAGCAGCGAAGCAAAAGATTCATAAGCATTATCAACACGAATAAGTGTAGCTTTTACACTTGATGCCGGAACAAAGGTTTTGTTTACGAGCACTATTGAAGACTCTGTTGTATAGATATAATGCTCATACTTAGGGTTTGCCAGGAAGGAAAGCGCTCCTGCGTGCCCTTCCTCAATCTTGGCTATAGTATTCACTTTTACATCGGGATTTCCTTCTATCTCTCCCTTCAAAAAACCTGCAATAACCTGTGCTGTGAATTCCATTATATTAAATGTTTAAATTATCTTATTTCCTTAGGGTAACACAAAAAATACTTTACTATTCTCTCCGAGATGAACCTCTGGTCAAACATGTCTGAGACTGATGATATTACATCTGTTGCACCGTTTTTAAGAAGAATCTTTACCTCAGGAGCTTCCGGCGTATAAGCCAGGTTTGAAACTGAACCTGAATAAACAAAATATTCAACTGTTGACTGGTCAAGGTCTAGCTGCTCAATTGCTTTCTGCCTAACAGTGGTGGATTTTTCCTCCGTAAAGGGCTCATTCTGCAATTCTATTGCAAACAAATCCCTGTTTATCAGTCTTTTTGCCAGATTAGACAGTATCATATCAGAACTGTCGGCCCAGTACTTGGAAGAAGCAAGAATATCTGAATCATCAAGCCTGACAAAATTAGAAGCGATCAAACCGGGCGTATACATCCTTTCCCTCCATATATCAGGCTTTTCTATCCTGTTCTTCAGGAAAAATTTCAAGGCAGGAGTTGTATAAATATCCCTGCCTGATACTGACAGCTCCCTTGCCCTCTTCAGGAGCCGGACAAGAAGGCTTTCAGCTGAAAGCACTGTTTTGTGCATATAAACCTGCCAGTACATCAGCCGCCTTGCAATAAGAAACTTTTCCAGAGAATATATGCCTTTTTCATCTATCACAAGGTGCCCCTCAGAAACATTGAGCATCCTTATTATCCTTTCCGACCCTACAGATCCTTCTATTACGCCTGTAAAAAAACTGTCCCTCCTCAGATAATCGAGCCGGTCCATGTCCATCTGACCGGAGATAAGCTCATGAAGGAAGCTTTTTTCGTAACTTCCGAGGAAGATCTTTATTGCCATTCCTATTCTTCCTCCGAACTCCTCATCAAGTTTTTTCATGAGAAGCAGAGAAAGATCCTCATGGGAAATTCCTTCTATTATTGAATGCTCAAGAGCATGCGAAAAAGGACCATGGCCTATATCATGAAGCAATATGGCAATGTAAGTGGCTTCCTCTTCTTCCTCGCTTATAAGCACTCCCTTGCTCCGGAGTGTGGAAACGGCCATCTCCATAAGATGAAGAGCCCCGATTGCATGCTGAAACCTGCTGTGATTGGCGCCCGGATATACAAAACTTGTAAGTCCCAGCTGCTTGATATTCCTTAGCCTCTGAAACCAGGCATGTTCCATAATATCATAAACGAAGTCCCCCGGTATGCTTATGAAGCCATATACCGGATCGTTTATTATCTTCCTTTTGTTAGTCTGCCAGACCACCATTCCAGTTTAAGCTACAAAAATATGAATAACTTTCATTATGCAATAATCACGTATCTCAATCATTTTCTTTAACCTAAGATGAATAACTTTGTATTTACTGAAAAAAAAAGGGCATAAAATCAGTTTTGATGCCACATTTTAAAATTTTGCCGTCTTTATATTGCTAACCCGTACTTAACAGGACTATATGAAAATCGAGATTAAGGGATTGAACCAGATTTACCCTAACGGCAATCATGCCCTTAAAGATATCAATCTTGATTTTTCAACAGGAATGTTCGGGCTTCTCGGACCCAACGGAGCAGGAAAATCAAGCCTCATGAGAATACTTGTTACGCTCATGAAACCAACGGGCGGTACTGTTCTTGTTGATGGAATGGACCTGCAGAAGCATCGCGCCGAAATCCGCAGCATAACAGGTTACCTGCCACAGGATTTCAGATTTTTTTCTTCATTGAAAACCTGGGAATTCCTTGATTATTCGGGTTCCCTGGCAGGCATGACAAACCGCAGATCGAGATTAGCTGAAGTTGACAGGCTGCTTGACCAGGTTGGGCTGCTTGAGGTGCGCGACAGACAGGCAAACAGGCTTTCAGGAGGTATGAAAAGAAGGCTTGGAATAGCTCAGGCTCTTATAGGAAGTCCAAGGATTATAATTGTTGATGAGCCCACTACAGGCCTCGATCCCGATGAAAGGATCAGATTCAGGAATATTCTTTCGCAGCTCTCCAGAAACGATGTTATCATTATCCTTTCAACTCATATTGTCGGAGATATTTCATCAACCTGTCATGGAATGGCACTTCTGAACAGGGGGGAACTTGTCTTCAGTGGTTCTCCCGGTGAGCTTGTAAAAAGCGCTGAAGGACATGTATTCAGAATGCTGCTCGACCATCAGGAATATGACATTATAAAGGAAAAATACAATATAATATCAACAGTTCCGGTTGATACTGGATGGGATGTACAGGTTGTATCTGATGAATTCCCCGGATTTAAGGCTGAGGAAATCACCCCTAATATTGAGCATGCCTATGTTTACTATATGGAACACAAATTAAAAGCATACATAATTGATTAACTGTAACTTAAAAGATAATGTCATTTCTGCATAATGCAGGCACGGTAGCAAAATATGAGGCAGTTATCCTCAGACGAAGCTGGTTCTTCAGGCTGTTTGCTATCGGAGCCCTGTTCATTTTCATACCATTGAACATTGCCCTGTTTTCACCTGTTGGAGAACAGCCCTGGGAATTCATTTCAATATCCTCCAGTCTTCCCCTCGTAAATCTCTTCCTGCTGAATATCGGGCAGGCTATACTTGTTATCTTCCTTGCTGCCGACTTCCTGAGGAGAGATAAAAAGCTCGACACAAATGAAGTGCTTTATACACGATCAGTTTCTAACTTTGAATATGTAATAGGAAAAACATGGGGAATACTCCGCTTATTCCTGGGACTCAACCTTATTATTCTCTTAATAGCGCTCACTGTTAATATCACCCAGAAAAGCATGCGTGTCGACCTGCTTTCGTACCTTGAATATATTCTGATCATCACAGTACCAACAATTGTTTTCAGTCTGGGACTGGCCTTCCTGCTTATGTCAGTAATAAGAAACCAGGCAGTCACCTTTATGGTCCTTCTTGGCATTGCAGCGCTCGATATGTTCTGGCTCTGGCACAGGGCAGGATCAATTTTCGACTATATGGCCTTCGGACTCCCTGTATTCAAATCAGATATAATCGGTTTTGACAATCCCGATCTTATATTCAGCCAGAGATTATTCTATTTCTTTCTGGGTATCGCCGCTATAATGTGCACAGTACTGATGTTCAAAAGACTGCCGCAGTCAAGGTTGCATACCTCACTTGCAGTGATATTTCTTGCACTGTCAGTTGCAGCATCAGCATACTTTGGTTTTCACACCTTCTCAATACATGAGTTCATACGCCTTACTAAAAAGGAAGTGATTGAAACAAACCGTTCTCACGAGAGCCGCAGGTTCCCTGTTGTGACGGATGCATATATTGATCTTTTGCACAAGGGTGAATCGATAGAGGCAACTGCCAGGCTGATTTTAAGAAATGATAATAAAGATACCCTGCAGGCGTACCTGTTTTCACTTAATCCTGCCCTTAAGGTGTCATCAGTTTTGTCGAACGGGAAATCACTTAAATACAATACAGATAACTTCCTGATTGATATCAGTCCGGAAACGCCACTGCTTCCAGGAATGACAGACAGTGTCACTATCAGTTACGCAGGAAAAATAAACGAAGCCTTCTGCGCACCTGACGTAAGTGATAACCTGAGGGATAACATAAACCGCAATGCCATGCTCACGGTAAGAAAGAGACAGTATTTCCTGAATGACAAAATTCTCCTGCTTACACCTGAGACACACTGGTACCCTGTTGCCTCACTCAACTATTATCCTTCAAATCCGGCCAGGATTAAAATCGATTTCACAAATTACACCCTCAGGGCAAAATCAGAGAAGAATCTTACAGCCGTTTCTCAGGGCACCAGGTTTTTCACAGATGACGGTTTTACCTTTCTGCCTGAGACTCCCCTGACAGGCCTTACATTAGCAATGGGTAATTACCTGTCCGACACACTGAAGGTCGATTCAGTGACCTATATCACACATTATTTCCCCGGCAATGACTATTATAAAAAGGAATTGTCGGAACTTAAGGATACACTGCCGTACCTTGTTTCAGGAATCATGAAAGATCTTGAGACCTCATTTTCTGCCAGATATCCTTTTAAAAAGCTCAGTATAATTGAAGTTCCCGTTCACTTTTACTCATATTCCAGAAAAAGCACTCAGACAAGGGCGGAGATACAGCCTTCACTGATACTTGCGCCTGAGAAACTTTCATTGATGGATAATGCAGGCTTTGCCCGACGATTTAAAAATCAGAAAAAGAGAATGGAACGGAACAATCAGGTAATAACTGACAAGGAACTGCAAATCAGATTGTTCAATGACTTTCTCAGAGAAAATTTCATAAGCGGATCAAATATGGTCTATTCAAGGGATGCACAATCTGAAACAATGTACATGGAACCCTCGAGGTACCGGCTTGGACCAAGTTTCTATTTCTACAGGAACAACTTTTATTCTTCTGAATATCCTGCAATAAATGCTGTTTTTGAATCACACCTTCAGCATCTTATTCAGGAAGGACCAGGGACAGGGTATATGTCGATGTACGGCAATATCTCAGAACCCGATAAGGCAAACCTGGTGCTCAGGAATTCATCATTCAGTGAAGTTCTTTCACTGAATCCGAAAGGTGATACAATAAGAATAGTCCTTGGAGTGAAAGGCGACTGGCTCTTTAACCTTCTCAGAGCAGGAACAGGCAGGGATGAATTCAATAAATGGTTCCGGAAATACTGTGAGGAAAATGAGTTTAGAACAATCGAGCTTATGAAATTCAGGGAAGACCTGAAAAATAATTCCGGTTTCGACTTCTACCCCTACCTCGAAAACTGGTACAAGGGAAAAGAACAACCGGGATTTATCATATCAGGATTGAAGGTAAATGAGATTGTAATTGAAGAGCGGTCAAGATACCTGGTTTCCTTTACCGCATCAAATCCTGAACCCGTACCTGGTGTATTCAACATAGCATTCAGGGGTGGTCAGACCTCACAGGGCGCAGGAAGGCAGCGCTTTGACGGTTCAGGGCCCGCTGGCAGCCAGGCACAAGGCAGAGGAATGGATGCATCTGACATAGAAAAAATTGTTCTTCTTGAGCCAGATGAAAGCAGGCTGATCACAATCACAACTGATCAACGGCCAAGGACAGTCGTTGTCAATACACTTTTTTCAAGGAATATCCCGGGAGAATTAACTTTTCCTGTGAACGATATTTCTCGGCAGGGGAAAAACCTCAGCTTTCAGGGCCCTGATGTGAAAAATACATTACAACTCCCCGCTGATAACCCGGGTGAACTTATTGTAGACAATGAAGATTCAGGATTCAACTCTGGCGAAGAGATAATTGAAGCTCCTCTGAAAAGGATACTTGGAATAACAAACAGGAAAAACAAAACATATCTTGCTGTAAGCCAATGGAATATACCAGAATACTGGCAGCCTGTAGTATCAGCTGTTTATTATGGAAAGTACGTCAAATCAGCTGTTTATACCCGTGCAGGAAACGGAAGTCTGGAGCTTTCCTGGAAAACAGAAATAAAAACTCCCGGCTATTATGATGTATTCTGCTATGCCGGCAAGAGCTTCAGGAGAATGTCTGTAAGAAACGATAATCGCGGAGCAGCAAGCAATGAAAGGTCAACAGGCTCTGAGGGTGAAAAAGATGCAGACAACAGGTTTACAGATTTTCACTTTAAAATTTTCCATGATGGGGGATTTGATGATGTAACATTCGATTTCCAGAATGCAGATCCTGAATGGAACAACCTCGGCAGATTTTATATTTCATCCGACTCGGCAAGGGTAACCCTGTCAAACAAATCATCAGGCAAGCTCGTGATTGGAGATGCGATAAAATGGGTCAGGGTGGAGTAGTGTGAGAGTGAGTGTAAGAGTAAGAAAAAGAATAGATTAGAACTGCTTAATATTTTCTGAATATGATAAGTCAATTTAAAAGAATAAAACATCAGACCTGCATACTGATACTGCTGATTATCAGCACATTTATTTCCAGAAGTCAGGGGCTTACTCTCGACCAGTCCCTGGCAGTTGCGGAACAGAACAGCCCTTCAATGAAGAAAACAAGGCTTAACCTTATACGCAGCCAGGAAAACCTGAATGCTCAGAATGCGTCACTGAAATCGCAATTCGCACTGACACTTAATCCCATAAGCTATACACAGAGCAGGGAGTTCAACAATCTTATTTCCGATTACAATACATATAATGCCACAGAAAGCTTCGGCTCATTTTCAGTAATTCAGCCGATAAAGCTTACCGACGCACGGATATCCCTTACAAACAGGTTTGGATACACCGATTCATACAGTGAATTCTCTGACAAGACCACAAAAGGATTCAACAATAATTTGTCAGTAAGCCTCGACCAGCCATTGTTCACATATAACCGGACAAAGCTGAATCTCAGGGAACTGGAACTTGCGCTCGAAAACTCCCAGCTGAATTATGCAATACAGCTTCTGGCACTTGAACGCCAGGTAGCCCAGGCCTTTTACTATGTCTACCAGCAACAGCAGAGTCTTGAAATTTCAAGGCTTGCATATCAGAATATGCAGCAGAGCTATGAAGTATCGAAAAATAAAGTTGATGCAGGGATCTCAGCCAGGGAAGAGATGTTTCAGGCAGAACTGAACCTTGCAACAACAAGGTCGGATTATGAAAATGCACTTGTCTCACTCGAAAATGCAAAGGATGACTTCAAACTGCTTATCGGAATAAGCATTCTTGATGATATTATTGTACTTCCGAATATCGCCGTTGACACAATTAAAGTTGATATTGCATTTGCTATCGACCAGGGTCTTGCAAACAGGATGGAACTAAGGCAACGTGAAATAGATATTGAAGTATCTCAGTTTGACCTTATTCAGACCAAGTCGCTAAATGAATTCAGGGGAAATCTCGGGCTGGAACTGGGATTATTCGGTGATAATGAGAATATTGGAAACCTCTACGAAAAACCCACTGATAATGAGAGTATTTCTCTCTCATTGTCTATCCCGATATGGGACTGGGGAGAGAGAAAAGCCAGGATAAAGGCAAGCGAAGCCTCTATTGAATCATCAAAAATTTCACAGGAAGAAGAGGAAAACAATATTATCCTGGGCATCAGAAAGGTTTACAGAAACCTGAATAACCTTCAGAACCAGATTGTTATTGCGCGTCAGTCGGTTACGAACGCTCAGCTGACTTACGACCTGAATCTTGAAAAGTACAAAAACGGAGATCTCACCGGTATGGATCTGAATATCTTTCAGAACCAGCTCTCTGAAAAACAGCTCGCATATACTAATTCTCTGATTTCATATAAACTGGAACTTCTGAATCTCAAGATACAGACCTTGTATGACTTCGAAAAGAATCAGCCTGTATCACCGGTAAAAACAACAGATAACAAGAAATAAATCAAAATAAAATGAAACAAAGATTTCTATTTCTGATCCTGATTGCTCCTGCACTGATATTCTCATGCAGAAACAATGATAAAAACCTGAATGCTGATATAGAGATACCCGTCTCTGTTGAAAATCTGAATATCAGGTACATAGGCGAATATGTCAGTACAACAGGTACTGTCTTTCCGAAAGGAGACATTACTCTGAAAACAAGAATTACAGCTGCATATTACCTTGAAATGAACCCTGAAACCGGAAGAGCCTGGCAGCTTGGCGACAGGGTAAGAAAGGGATCGCTTATAGCAAGGCTAGATGACAAAGAGTATGTCAATTCACTGCAGATAGAAACAAATGAGCTCAATATGGAGCTTATGGAAAGTGAACTTAAGAAACAGGAATCACTTTATGAAAAAGGAGGTGTCACTCTCAAGGAACTGAAGACAGCAAGCATAAACTACAGTAATTCAAGAACTACTGCCGAGAATTCAAGGCTTCAGCTTGAAAAGACGCGGATAACCTCCCCTATCGACGGAGTTATTGTCGACCTTCCATATTTTACCCGGGGAAGTCAGGTTGAATCTGGCTCAACAATAGTTAAGATAATGGATTACAACACAATGTATCTTGAAGTAAAACTTCCTGAGAAGTACATTTCTGAAATAAAACCAGGGCAACATGTTACATTGACGAACTATACAATTCCCGATGACACAATAAGCGGTTCAATAACCCAGCTTTCTCCGGCAATTGATCCTGATACCCGTACATTCAAGGGAAATATCTCGGTGGTAAACAGCAGATTGCTGCTCAGACCGGGGATGTTTGTAAAGGCAGACATCCTCGTAAACCGGAAAGACTCAGCTATTGTAATTCCAAAAAATATTATTCTTTCGAGGCAGAGGGGGAAGACAGTTTTTGTTATTGACCGCGGTATAGCAAATGAAAGAATAATTGAAACCGGACTCGAAAACCTTACAGAAGTTGAAGTGACAAGAGGTCTTGAAAAAAATGAACAGATAGTTGTAAGCGGTTTTGAAACCCTGAGCAACAAATCAAAGGTTAAAATAATCAGATAACACAATGAACCGAATTGCTCAATTCGCTGTAAAATATCCGGTTACAGTCTTCATGTTCGTTCTGGGAGTTTGTCTTCTCGGATATATATCCTTCGGCAAGCTAGGCACGGATCTTTTTCCCGACCTTAATAATCCCCGCATATATATTGAACTGAAAGCCGGAGAAAGGCCGCCGGAGGAAATAGAAAAGAACTATGTAGACCAGATTGAATCGCTTGCAATGCGTCAGAGCGATGTAGTTGATGTATCCTCTGTTTCTCAGGCCGGATCAGCAGTAATAACAGTCGGATATGACTGGAACAAGGATATGGATGAAGCCTTCCTTGATCTTCAGAAAGAACTGAACAGCTTCAGCCAGAACACTGATCTGGAAGACTTTACAATCTCTCAATATGATCCCAATGCAGTTCCTGTAATGACAGTGGCAATGCAGAAAGCATCAGTGTCAAACATGGATGAGCTCAGAAAAACTGCAGAAAATTATATAAGGAATGAGCTTATAAGGATTGAAGGAGTGGCTGATGTAAGGCTTACCGGTATTGATGAAAGCGAGGTTGTAATTGAAACAAACAGGTTCATCCTCGAATCTTACGGGCTCACAGCTGATGCAATAGCTGCCCAGATCAGCAACTATAACAGGAATGTATCAGGAGGCTCAATTATCGATATGGGCCTTAAATATGTTATAAAAGGTGTAAGTGTTCTTGAGGATATAGATGATATGGGAAATATCATTGTAGGCTTCAGGCAGCAGACGGCAAGTTCTGTGGCAGGTATTCCGGCCGCTTCCACAGGAAATAACAGCACATCACAGTCTATGTCATCCAGAGTTCCCGTCTATCTCAGGGATATTGCCCGGATCACCTTTCAGAACAAGGACCCCGAAAACATAGTGACTCTTAACGGGGAACGCTGTGTTGGTTTACTCGTTTACAAGGAACCGAAATTCAATACAGTTGAAGTTGTGAAAAGCCTTGATAAGGCTTTTGATGATATCTCAAAAGCATTACCCGGTTATAGCTTCACAAAAGTTCAGGATCAGGGTAAGTACATTGACGACGCCATAGGAGAAGTAAAAGACACCCTGATAATTGGTATACTTCTGGCAGTATTTATCCTGTATGTATTTCTCAGGAGAATCGGAACCACCCTTGTTATAAGCATCGCAATTCCAATTTCGATAATAGCCACCTTCAACCTGATGTATTTCAATGATCTCACATTGAATATAATGACACTGGGAGGACTTGCTCTTGGAGCAGGCATGCTCGTCGACAATGCGATAGTTGTACTTGAAAATATTACAAGGCTGAGAGAAGAAGGTGTTCCGTTTAAAGAATCGATTATAAGGGGCACTGCCGAAGTAGGTGCAGCAATAACATCCTCAACAGTCACAACTATTGTTGTCTTTCTTCCGATTGTATACATCCACGGCGCCTCCGGTGAAATGTTCAGAGACCAGGCATGGACAGTGGCCTTCTCACTTCTTTCCTCACTTCTTGTAGCCATGCTTGTAATACCAATGCTTATTTCTGTACTTTTTCCAGACAGCAGCAAGGGAGCAATTCCGGTTAAGTCATTCACTTTCAAATGGTACAATAAATTTCTTAATAAGGCAGTTGATAAAAGATCCCTGGTGATTGCAATTTCAGTTATCCTTGTAGCGATTGCCGGATTTATAATACCTCATCTGGGCAGTGAATTCATGCCCCGCTCCGCATCAGC
>CAZEYY010000121.1:0-11596 GCA_964516485.1 uncultured Rikenellaceae bacterium | reverse complement strand
TAACTTTTTACAGCCTTTTTTAACATAATCATACGGATACTAGGAGCTATCGGGACGCCCTTCTGATCTGAAGAAGCTGAAATTCACCCCGCCGTAATGCCTGTGCTCAAAAAAACATTTATGATCGGCAAAACTCATGTTTCTCGGGTGCTCAAGAATGAAAAATGCCTCATCCTTCATAATACCTGATTCAAGAACCATGTCAGGTATTTCCTTAAGCCACTGCAGATCATAGGGAGGATCGGCAAAGACCAGATCATATTTGGTCCTGCAGGTCCGGAGGTAGGCTTTAACATCAATATGTACCGTTTTTATATTTTCAATGCCAAGCTCGCGTACTATCTTCCTTATACCATTTATATGAATGCTGTCCTTCTCAACAAGATGTACTTCTGCTGTTCCCCTTGATGCAAATTCATAACTCATTGTCCCAGTTCCGGAAAAAAGATCAAGTATTGCAGCAGACTCAAAATCAATTCTGTTTGTGAGGATGTTGAAAAGAGCCTCGCGTGCAAAGTCAGTCGTTGGCCTGGCTTTGAATCCGGCCGGAGGTGTTATCCGGCGACCTTTGTATATTCCTCCGATTATTCGCAAGTGGCTGCAGTGAAAAGGTTGATATAACGATGCAGTACAGTCTCATTAAAGACATAACTGAATGTAAACCTGCCGGTAGGAGTGGCATATTTCAACTTTCTTATGTATGATGAAAACGCTGTTGAGAGCTCATCATACTTTTCAGTGATCCCGCTCAGGATGATTGTCTCTTCCTGTTTTATTCCCAGGCTTCGGAAGGTATTAAGCACATAATATAGTATATCGCTTATGCTTCTGTAGCTAAAGGAATTGCAGAATTTCAGAGTATCCCCTGAAAAGACTACAAGGTTGATATAGTCTCTTTCTATATGAAGATGTATGTAGTTTCCTTCAGTTCCTTTTCTTTCATGGGAAATATGATGCAGAAGTGGTTTTGTGTGGTTATAAGGAAGTGTTCCGGGAAATCTGCCGGAAATCAGTGTGTATAACGAAGCAGGCACTGAAAAAACAAGGTATGAATCCGGATCTGCATTCCTGTTTGAAAGTATTACCTCTCCTTCTTCGATTTTATGGTTGAAGCTGAAGTATTCATCCTTTTTCCCGGGATCAAAGAGAGGACCGGGAACAAGTGTGAATTTTCCAGAGGGGAGGATAATGTTTGTCTTTCTGTATTGTCTTCCAAGGAAATCATCCTTGCTGATAAATTCTTCTGTATCAGCTATTTTTAAGAAATTACCCTCTTCTGCCTCGAATGAGCGGAGCATTACATATTTGTTTCTTATTGTATCGAGAATGCAGAATGTAAGGGCATCTGTGCCTGCCTGTAATGACAAATCATAGTTCTCCGTGGAGTTTATGTCGAGTGTTTCGTCAAACAGTTCAATGAAAGGCATCAGAATTTTTATTTAATACAAAAATAGAAAAGTAAGTGCAAAGGTTGCAAAGATTTGACAAAGATCGCAAAGATTTATATTGCTATATTTTTATCCTTTGCTTACTTTGCAGCCGGACTTCCTGTTTTCGGTAAAAATGCGTGACACTATAATTTACAACAACCTTGTAAAAAACCTGGGAAACATTCCCACGGAGGATCAGTCACTTGCATTGAAGAAGCTTGCCTCATACATTATCAGTGATTCAAATGATGTCATTTTTCTGATGACAGGTTATGCAGGCACAGGAAAGACAAGTGTGATAAGCTCGCTTGTGAAAACACTTGACCTTCTCCGGATGAAATCTTTTCTTCTGGCTCCCACCGGAAGGGCAGCAAAGGTACTTGCATCATATTCCGGCAGAACAGCATTCACAATCCATAAAAAGATCTACCGTCAGAAATCAGTGAAGGACGGTATAGGCAGTTTCAGCCTCGACAGAAACCTCTCAAGAGGCACATATTTTATTGTAGATGAAGCATCAATGGTCTCGAACAATTCGGGTGATACGTCTGTTTTCGGCACCGGAAAACTGCTTGACGACCTAATTGAATACGTTTATTCAGGCACTGACTGCAAACTGATACTTGTTGGCGATACGGCCCAGCTTCCTCCTGTTGGTTCAGTATTAAGTCCTGCACTCGATAGTGCAATGCTTGGCGGCTATGGCTTCGGTCTTGTGACCTGTGAACTGAAACAGGTGGTCAGACAGAGTGAAACATCTGGTATACTGATGAATGCAACCCGGCTGAGGCTTCAGCTCGCTGAGGAAGACCTGTCATATCCTGAAATTGACTGCCTTAACTTCAGCGATATAAGGCGTATAACAGGCGGTGAGTTAATAGAGGAGATTTCAACAGCCTATGGCACCTGCGGACTGGAGGGAACAATTATTGTTGTCAATTCAAACAAGCTGGCAAACAAGTATAACCAGGGTATCAGAAACAGGATCTTTTACAGGGAGGAAGAGGTAAGTCCGGGTGATATGGTTATGGTTGTCAAAAACAACTACTATATACTTGAGGAAGAAGATGATGGTACTAATTTCATAGCTAACGGCGACATAGCCGAGGTCAGGAAGATAAGAAAATATGAGGAACGCTATGGTTTCCGCTTTGCAGAGATGGTCCTGAAATTTCCCGATTATGACATTGAGGTGGAATCGAAAGTGATGCTTGATGTTCTGGGGCTCGATACTCCGGCATTGCCTTCGGAAAAGAACAAAGAGCTGTATCAGAACATATTAGCTGATTATGTGAATATACGTACACGCCGTAAGCAGTATGAAGCAGTGCGTGATAATCCATATTTCAATGCCCTGCAGATTAAGTTTGCCTATGCTGTTACCTGTCATAAAGCCCAGGGCGGACAGTGGGAGAGGGTGTTCATTGATCAGGGAATGTTCAACAGGAATGAAATAAGCATAGACTATCTGAGATGGTTTTATACTGCTCTTACCCGTTCAACAGACAGGGTTTATCTTGTGAATTTTTCTGATGAATTTTTTGTTTCCCGCTGATTGGGCAATTCATCGCTGATCTGTAATTTAAATACCTGATTCACTAAGCGAAATCTGCGGGAAATACCTATTCGGCTGCAAAGGAAAAAAGCTGTTGAACAACAATCCATTTACCTTTTCTTTTCTCTGCCACGCCAGTCCATCTTGTGTTCAGCCAGCTTGCAGGCTCATCGCGCCAGGTCTTTCTTTCCGGCCCATCCGATGCAGGACCTTATTCTTTTTTCTATTTCAGGCTTCTCGCTGCTGTAATCAGTAATCCTGTTGCAGCTGCTCATGGCAAAAGCCATTGTAAGGATCATAATAAATCTTTTCATTACCTCTTAATGTTTGCTTATACCAAGGTAAATAAGTTTTCAGACAGGTGCCAGACAGGTTTTACGGCAGGCAAAAACAGGTTGACGGGAAGCTTAAATCAATTTATTATTTAACTTTCAGTAAATTTTAATATCTGCCAAATGAAATCATATCGTAAGGAGCTTTGGTTTGAAGCCCCGACAAGAAGGGCTTTTATAAATATCACCGGTCATGTGCAGAAATGCCTTCAGGAATCAGGTGTAAAAGAAGGACTGATACTTGTAAATGCCATGCATATAACAGCCAGTGTTTTTATAAATGATGATGAAAGCGGATTGCATCACGATTTTGAAGTATGGCTTGAAAAACTTGCTCCTGAAAAACCGTATAGCCAGTATCATCATAATGGTTATGAGGATAATGCCGATGCTCATATCAAAAGAACTATAATGGGACGTGAGGTTGTTGTTGCCGTAACTAACGGACAGATGGATTTCGGTCCCTGGGAACAGATCTTCTACGGCGAATTCGATGGCAAACGCCGCAAAAGGGTACTTGTTAAGATTATTGGAGAATGACGCTCTGCTGTCTTAATGCTTCGCTGTCTTGGTGTCAGAGAAGGTAGGAAACAGCCTAGACCGCAAGACCGCAAGACCGCAAGACCGCAAGACCGCAAGACCGCAGGACATCAAGACCGCAAGACCCTAAACCAGCTTCATATCCTTAATGATCCCCTCAATCCTTGAATCAAGGAATTTCTCAGTTTCATCAAATTTTTCTACAGATTCAAGCTTTGTATTTACACTGAAATAGAATTTTATTTTGGGCTCAGTTCCTGACGGGCGTACAGATATCTTGCTGCCATCTTCAAGAAAGAACTGCAGCACATCTGACTTAACAAGACTGATTTTGCTGCTTTTTCCGCTAAGCTTGTCCTTTTCAACCTGTAATTCGTAATCAGCAATTCTGACAACCCTGCTGCCATTTATTTTCTCAGGAGGATTACTTCTGTATCCTGCCATCATTGCCTTGATTTCGTCAGCTCCTTCCTTGCCTTTCCTGACTATGTTCACAAGCTTCTCCTTGTAGAATCCATATTTGATATAAATGTCGATAAGCAGTTCATAAAGCGATTTCCCTGAATTTTTTGCCCATGCAGTTGCTTCAGCCATCAGAGCGCATGATGCAACGGCATCCTTATCCCTGACATATTCTCCCGGCAGGAAACCGTAGCTTTCCTCTCCGCCGCCTATGTATTTCTTTTTTCCTTCATTTTCGCGGATAAGCTCTGCAAAGAATTTGAAGCCTGTCAGAACATTATGATATTCAACTTTATAGTCTTCGGCAATCTTTTCTATCAGGTTAGTAGTGACTATTGTCTTGATAATGTATTCATTACCCTTGTATTTCCCATTTTCTTTGTACTGGGAGAGAATATACCAGACAAGTAGAACACAGGTCTGGTTCCCGTTAAGAAGAATGAATTCACCCTTTTTATTTTTCACTGCAATGCCAAGTCTGTCTGCATCCGGATCGCTGGCCATGACAAGTTCAGCTCCTGTTTCAATAGCTTTTTCAATTGCCATTTTAAGGGCTCCGGGCTCTTCAGGATTGGGAGATTTGACTGTCGGGAAGTTGCCATCAATCACATCCTGTTCCTTAACGCTTATTATGTTCCGGAAGCCGTACATTCTTAATGCCGGCGGAATAAGCATTACACCTGTGCCATGTATCGGCGTGTAAACAATTCCCATGTCGGCAAACTTGCTAATTATCCCGGGATTATGGCTCATTTTATGAACTTCCCTGAGGAAGAGTTCGTCAGTCTCTTTTCCAAGAGTTTTTATAAGGTTTTTGTTCCCGTTGAATCTGATCTGGCTGACGCTTGTTATTTTTCTGACTTCAGCTATAATTGCCTCGTCATGAGGGGCAACGACCTGTCCTCCGTCATTCCAATATGCCTTATAGCCGTTGTATTCGGGAGGATTATGGGATGCTGTTATAACTACTCCGCTTGTGCAACCGTAATGCCTTATTGCATAAGACAATTCAGGTGTGGGGCGGAGCGATTCAAAGAGAAATACTTCAAAGCCATTTGCAGAAAATATCTCAGCAGTGGTTTCAGCAAAGAGCCTGCTGTTATTCCTGCAGTCGTGGGCGACAGCCACCTTTATCCCTTTGTTTCCGCACTGGCTTATGATATAGTTTGACAGACCCTGGGTGGCCATTCCCAGTGTATAGATGTTCATCCTGTTCGTGCCTGCTCCCATTATGCCTCTCAGTCCGCCGGTTCCGAACTCAAGGTCCTGGTAGAAAGCATCAGTTAGTTTCTTTTCATCATTGTCGAGCATGTTCCTGACCTCATTGCGGGTCTCTTCATTGAACTCCTCGCTGAGCCATATACGGGCTCTTTCCCTGATCTGTTCTGCGGATAACATACAAGAATTATTTAGGTTAATTTACTTATGCACTTTTTCAGGCTTGTCCTCCAGTGAGGAATATCAAGATTATAATTCTCCCTTATCCTGCTTTTGTCCATCACAGAATAGGAGGGCCTTTTTGCTGCCTGGGCAAAGTCGCGTGAAAGAACAGGCATTACCCTGCAACTCTTTCCGGTTTCTTTCATTATCTCTGTTGCAAAGTCAAACCATGTACACACACCTTCATCTGAATAGTTGTAAATACCCGGTTTAAAGGCAAAGTGGTTTCTTATTACACCTGATATAATCTTCATAATGGCATCAGCCAGGTCAGCGGCATAGGTTGGTGAACCTGTCTGGTCAAATACTACATTAAGTGTCTCTTTTTCAGAACCTAATCTCATCATAGTCTTTACAAAATTATTTCCATAAGATGAGTAAAGCCATGAAGTTCGTATTACAATTGCCGAGGGGTGCGACAGTGCCATTTTCTCTCCTGAAAGCTTTGATCTTGCGTAGGCTGATTCAGGATCGGGTTCAGTATCTTCACTGCAGGGGACATTATTCCTGCTTCCGTAAATATAGTCGGTTGAAACATGTATGAACCTGCAGTCGGTGTCCTTAATTGCATCTGTTAAATTTTTAACAGAATGACTGTTTATCTTCATAGCAGCTTCAGGCTCGCTTTCAGCCCTGTCGACAAGGTTATAAGCGGCACAATTAACTATCCATGCGGGATTCAGCTTTGAAATATATCCGCTTGTTTTCTCCGGATCAGTTATGTCAAGTGTATCTATGTCAGTGAACACAAATTCATAACCGTAATATTGTTTTGAAAGCTCCCTGAGTTCGCTTCCCAGCTGACCGTTCGCTCCTGTTATCAGAATTGCTGGCATAGCATCTTTCCTGTTAATAATTGAAATTGTATTCAGCCCTTTCAAAATCGGGGTTTCTCAGATCTTTATCACTTATAACAGGAGGCAGATTGTTCAGCTTCCAGTCAATATTTATGACAGGATCATTCAGATTAATACCTCTTTCGAGCTGAGGATTGTACACATTGTCACATTTGTACTGAATTATTGCAGTTTCGCTTAACACAGAAAATCCGTGTGCAAAACCTCTGGGTATGAACAGCTGTTTTTTTGTTTCCGAATCGAGTTCAATGCCAAACCATTTCCCGAAGGTTGGAGATCCTTTTCTTATGTCGAGTGCAACATCGAAGATCCTGCCTTGCACCACCCTGATCAGTTTTGACTGGGCCTGAGGATTAAGCTGATAATGAAGACCACGGATCACTCCCCGGGTGGATTTTGATTCGTTATCCTGTACAGGCCGGAATTCAATACCTGCTTCAGTGAATCGTTCCTGGTTATAGCTTTCAAAAAAGTAACCCCTGCTGTCGTTGAAGACCCTGGGTTCTATAATTATCAGACCTTTTAATCCTGTTTCTGAAATATTCATGCTACTTCTTTATTCTGTCCTAAACGTTTATTTCATCCCTGGCAATCCTCAGAAGGTATTTGCCATACTGACTGTTTTTTACTGGTTCGGCAATAGCAATTAGCTGTTCTCTTGTGATAAAGCCTCTCTTTAAGGCTATCTCCTCAATGCAGGAGGCTTTCAGACCCTGTCTTTGCTCAAGCGTTGCTATAAAGTTTGATGCCTGCAGCAGGCTTTCATAAGTTCCGGTGTCGAGCCATGCCATTCCTCTGCCCATAAGCCTTATCTCAAGGCTTCCTTCTTCAAGGTAAAGCCTGTTGAGGTCAGTTATCTCAAGCTCACCGCGTGGTGAAGGCTTAAGTGATTTTGCCTTTTCAGCAACTGTATTGTCATAGAAATATAATCCGGTTACTGCATAGTTCGATTTTGGATTCTTCGGTTTCTCTTCAAGGCTTAACACCTTTTTGTTGCCGTCGAATTCAACAACTCCATAACGCTCAGGATCATTCACATAATAACCGAAAATGCATGCCCCTCTTTTCAGTTCAGCAGTTTTAAGCAGCACATCCCCGAAACCATGACCATAAAAGATATTGTCACCCAGGATCATACATACGGTGTCGTTGCCGATAAACTTTTCACCAAGAATGAAAGCCTGGGCAAGACCGTCGGGCGAAGGCTGCTCCATATAACTGAAATTCAGACCTATTGAATGACCGTCTCCAAGCAGGTTTCTGAAACCTGGCAAGTCCCTTGGGGTTGAGATGACAAGTATTTCCCTTATTCCGGCCAGCATAAGCACCGACAGCGGATAATAAATCATTGGTTTGTCGTAAACCGGAAGCATCTGTTTTGAGATTGAACTTGTTATAGGATAAAGCCTTGTCCCTGAGCCTCCTGCTAAAATAATGCCTTTCATGATTCTGTTATTGTGTTATCTGATCTGTGAAGTCCTGATTCAATGTTAATGTATGCAAAGATAATATAACGGATTAAATGTGAAAATCCGGCTACCGGTTACCGGCTACCGGCTACCGGCTATCGGCTACTGGCTTCCGGCTACCGGCTACCGGTTACCGGTTACCGGTTACCGGTAGCCGCTCACCGCCTTCCGCCTTATAATAATGCCTGATAATTATGTCTTTATGAAAATTAATCATATCTTTGAGGCCGATTTTTTACAAAATAATGTCTAACTTATTAATTATTAGAAGATTAATTTAAAATCATGACTGAAAACAAAAAGAAAACAACGAAAAAAGAAGTTGTAACACCGGCTCAGGGTGATGATAATCATCCCAAAAAAGCAAAAACTGTGAAGAAGGCAACAGATTCAGAAAATGAAGAGTTGCATGTTGAAGGGGCAGAAAAGATCACAGCTGCCGACTATGGCATTGAACCAAGAGTAAAAAATGTAAAAAAAGCAGAGAAAGCTGTTTTTACTGAAGACGAAGACGGTGAAATCCGTTTCAACGTCAGATCAGGAGCTCCGAAATCAGTTCCTGCTGAAGAATTTGACTGGGATCGCTTCGAAAGTGAAGAGCTCCGCAATTCACCCAAATACAAGGAATATGAATCCATGTATGATGAAACACTCTCAACTGTTGCTGTTGACGAGGTTGTTATGGGTACAGTTATCCAGATGACTTCACGTGAAGTTGTAATAAACATCGGATACAAATCAGAAGGCGTAGTCAGCCTGAACGAATTCCGTTACAATCCTAACCTCAAGGTAGGAGACAGGGTTGAAGTGTATGTTGAGAGCCAGGAAGACAAGAAAGGTCAGCTCCTTCTTTCACATAAGAAGGCACGCGCAATCAATTCTTGGGACAGGGTTAACGCCTCGCTTGAGAAAGATGAGATCATTACAGGTTACATCAAGTGCCGCACAAAAGGTGGTATGATAGTTGATGTTTTTGGAATTGAAGCCTTCCTCCCGGGTTCACAGATCGATGTGAAGCCAATCCGCGACTATGACGTTTTTGTTGGAAAAACAATGGAATTCAAGGTTGTAAAGATCAACCAGGAGTTCAAGAACGTTGTTGTGTCGCATAAAGCTCTTATTGAAGCTGAACTTGAACAGCAGAAGAAAGAGATTATTGCAAAACTTGAAAAAGGACAGGTTCTTGAAGGAACCGTTAAGAATATTACATCATACGGTGTATTCATTGATCTTGGTGGCGTTGACGGACTTATCCACATCACCGACCTTTCATGGGGCAGGGTTAATCATCCTGAAGAGATAGTCAAGCTTGACCAGAAACTCAATGTTGTTATTCTCGATTTCGATGATGACAAGAAGAGAATTGCCCTTGGTCTGAAACAGCTTACAGCTCATCCATGGGATTCAATAGATCCTAATCTTGGGGTTGGTGATAAAGTAAAAGGTAAGGTTGTTGTTATGGCCGATTATGGAGCCTTTGTTGAAATTGCCCCTGGTGTTGAAGGTCTTATTCACGTATCTGAGATGTCATGGTCACAACATCTTCGCAGCGCTCAGGAATTCCTTAAGGTTGGCGACGAGATTGAAGCTGTTATACTTACACTCGACAGGACCGAAAGGAAAATGTCTCTTGGCATCAAACAGCTCAAGGCAGATCCATGGCAGAACATTGACGACAAATACACAGTCGGTTCAAGGCACATGGCAAAAGTCAGGAACTTCACCAACTTCGGTGTCTTTGTTGAGATCGAAGAAGGCGTTGACGGCCTGATTCATATCTCAGACCTTTCATGGACAAAGAAAATCAAGCATCCTGCTGAATTCACATCAATTGATGCAGAGATAGAAGTTGTTGTTCTTGAAATTGACAAGGAAAACAGGAGACTGAGCCTTGGTCATAAGCAGCTTGAAGAGAACCCATGGGATGTTTTCGAAACACTCTTTACACTCGATTCAGTTCATGAAGGTACTGTGATGGAAGTGTTTGACAAGGGTGCAGTAATTGCTCTGCCTTATGGTGTTGAAGGTTTTGTAACACCTAAGCATCTTGTTAAGGAAGACGGTCTGATGGCTAAGGTTGATGAAAAGCTTCAGTTCAAGGTAATTGAATTCAATAAATCAGCCAAGAAGATCATCCTTTCACACAGCAGGGTCTTTGAAGATGAAAAGAAAGCTGCTGAAGCACCTGCAAAGAAAGCTGAACAGGCTGCTGCTCCCAAGAAAAGTGCAAGAAAAGCAAAAACATCTGCTGAGAAAACAACACTTGGCGATATTACACAGCTTGCAGCTTTGAAGGAAGAAATGGAAGAAAAAGAGAATAAAGCTTCCAAGAAATAGAAAAATTGATTAAATTTAGGCTATCAAATATTTAATATTATGGATTTCAATATTGAAAGCCGCAATAACAGCACTGTAATCCAGATTCAGGCAGAAAAGCTTGACACGCACATAGCACCGGCATTAAAGTCGGAGCTTGTGCTTGTTTCAGGAAAAGGAGAGAAGAATATTATCCTTGACCTGAAGAAGTGTCAGTATTGTGACTCTTCTGGTCTCAGTGCGATATTGGTAGCCAACAGGTTGTGCAAAAATGCAGGTGGACTATTTGTCCTCTGCGGCCTTAATGAAGCCGTGGAAAGACTTATTACAATTTCCCAGCTCGATACAGTCCTGACGATCACAGGAACTGTTGAAGATGCTGAAAAAATGATATCATAGGCTCGCCTGCCTTGTGCGATGAAACTGACAATACTTGGGAGTAGTTCTGCACTGCCAACCTCAGAAAGATTTCCTTCCGCTCATGTGCTCAATGCGCATGAGCGGTTGTATTTAATAGACTGTGGTGAAGGAACTCAGATGCAACTGCGGCGAAGCAGGTTACAGTTCGGAAAGATAAACCATATTTTCATCAGCCACCTTCATGGCGATCATGTTTTTGGTTTGTATGGTCTCCTGTCGACACTTAGCCTCATGGGCAGAAAAGCTCCCCTGAGCCTTTACGCACCTCAGAATTATGATTCCATCCTGAAATCGCATCTTGCTGATTTCGACATTCACCTCAACTTCGAAATCGAATTTACTCCTCTGCAGGGAAAAGAACCTCGCTTAATATTAGATGATAAACATCTTACTGTAACTTCCTTTCCGCTTGTTCACAGGGTGCCATCGTATGGATTCCTTTTCAGGGAAAAAAACCGTGACAGAAATATTATAAAAGAGAAAATAGCTCAGTATAATATTCCGGTTCAGCGCATTCCTGCGATTAAGAAAGGCGAAGATTTTATTACTGCAGAAGGCCTGAAAATAGCAAATGAAGAACTGACACTGCCCCCGGATAAAGCATTATCCTATGCCTATTGCAGTGATACCCGGTTTTTTCCGCGTCTGCCTGACTTTGTTAAGCAGGTAACAATGCTTTACCATGAGGCAACTTTCGACATGGAGAAAGGTGAACTGGCAGCTGTCACTTTTCATTCAACAACAACTGATGCTGCAAATATTGCCTTGAAAGCTG
>CAZEYY010000120.1:3229-11780 GCA_964516485.1 uncultured Rikenellaceae bacterium | reverse complement strand
CTTGAAAGAATGGCCCCATCTCTTGATATGTTCATGCTTGAAAACGTAGGAACAAATATCAGGAGTACTGATTGGGTCAGGATGGATGCTGAAGCTTTGCAGCAGAAAGATATAGCATTGAAAAGGGGTAATACACCTGCTATAGCGCTGAGCTATACAATCTATGAGAAAGGAGGTTACCTGGGGTGGGCACTCAGCCGTTTCTGGGGAGTCGCAAACTGGAGCAGCACCCTTAACCAGAGACTGGAAGAGGATCCGGCAGATGCAATGGAAATTGAAGATATTATTGCTCCGCTCAACAAATGGGAGATGAAGCACAGTGATATTGATTACAGAAAAAGCAGGGATCTGACGGAAGTAAGATTGGTAAGCAGCAGTCTTTGCAGGGATAACGGATTCAGGTACGATAATGGTGCAGAGCAATGGGACCGTGTAAGGGCCTGGTCGGAAGAACTTGTCAGAAACAATATAGGATACAGGATCGTCAGATCGTCGGAACTTGCAGATGTTGCGGCATTATCAGAAGAAAAGACACCACTTGTACTGGATGGTATAGGTTGTATCTCACAACTACAGTTTGACGCAATAAAAGCATATCTTTCAAAAGGAGGCAAAGCATGGCTTAAGTTACCCTTTGGAACCCACGATGAAAAGGGATTTAAAAGAGCTGTTCCATTCTCGGCAGAACTGACATCAAAGAAGTATAAAAATCTCATTACAACAGAAGCATCCAATCCAAAAGAAACACTTAACAAACTGATTTCGAAAGAATTATTCAAGCCTGCAATCAGGCAGGTAGCGGGCGACACGGGATGGGCTGTAAGAATTCATCTCAATGAAAACAAACCTGTATTTCATTTCCTCAACACTGCAATGGTCCCTGTGCCACATGCTTCAATAAAGGACAATGGAGGCACTCCCATCCTGAAAGATATTGACTCCACAATCAGGAATAATAAAATAACCTTCGAGATTGACAATAGAGTGACAATCAATTCAGCTATGTCTCTTTTAAGTCCTGAATTAAATGACAGCTCAAAAAATATTGAAGTGTCTTCCGGCAAAGAATATACCAGAATAACAGCTGATCTTGAAGGGATTAAAGTCTATGCTGCTGGTCAGTGACCTGAAGTGTTCTTCTCCGAAAATCTTTTCAGATTTTCAATAAGAAGCGGAAGGAGCCCGAAGCTGCTTAAGCGGATGCCCGAGGCGCCTCCTCCTGAGTAGATTTCAACAAAATCCGGATCAGGGTTGAGTCCGAACCGTTCATACACAGCTTTTCTTATAAAATTCTTAACCTTCTCAGGATCTGCCCTGTGCCTGTCAATATGCACCTGAAAATAATCTCCCTGTCCGGCTGCATTAACTCTTACTGCCACTGAATCATCTCCGAATGCTCTTTTCAGCATTGCTTCTACCAGGTCAATCAGTGCCAGGCCCCTGAAGAATCCTGAACCATGTAGCTTGTGAAATTCCGGTAATGAGCTGTTTATGAGATCAATATCCCTGATGCCATTATTAAAATCGAAGGGTATTGCTTCATATCTTCTAAGCCATTCTTCTAAAAGTACATGCCCCTTAAAATCTTTTTCCCATGAGGCAATACTCATCATCTCATCAATTGAAGGAAGTTTTGCAGGATCAATACTGTAGCAACAATCCCCTCTCTGTGACAGAGTAACACATTCAATCCATTTATCCTGGTTATGGATCATGAAGAAGTTTTTTGCGACCTCAGAGAAGAGATATGCCACCATAGCTCTCAGTGGCGCTCCGGTCTCTTCTGTAAGGTTCCCTGACCTGTCTGCTGTTCTGAAGACCGGATCGCTCCAACCCTCAAGAAGCCCCGTAAAGGTCTGGTCAGTTTTCTTTTCAGCCTCACTCCTTTCGAGCTGCTTCACCTCAGTCAGCTGGCTTGCATACCAATCCCTGTTTACAATCAGACGGGCACGTAATCTGTCTTTTGTGATAAAAAGAGGCAGCTGAAGAAGAACCTGGCATATCCACTGTTTGCTGTTATCCGAAAGCAATCCGTCGTTGACAAGATCTTCCTCGATATATTTAAAAAAATCCGTTTCAAGCGGAAGCTTAACTAAAATGGCAGCGATTTCAGCCGCTTTGCCTGTCATCTTGCGGAACTGAGTTGTTGTAGGAACTCCGGAACCTGCATTTTCTGCATATACACCTCCGGACCATTTCCATGCATCGCGGTCGCGTTCAATGCTATAGGGGAAAATTATTCTGATTCGATCATCAGGCATCGGATAGGTGCCAAGAATCCTGTAATTATCCCCGGGATTAGATGAGATCAGTGTTCCCTGTCCGGCCTTTCCTTTTTGTTCAGTGGCCTGATCAAGGGAACCTGCCCTTACGCCTGTTCCATACTCAGCCTGGCACGCAAGATGTACAAGAAGATCGGGAGGTATACCTAAACTGAAAAGAGCATTTATTGCATTCTTGGTTGCCACTGTGACTGCTGATGAGCTTGAAAAGCCTCCCTGCGGAATGTTTCCTGCAGATACAATCTTCAATCCCCTGAAGTTTTCAATACCCAGATACTTATTCACCCTTGCACCTATATTTCCTGAGTGGAGTGTCCTGATAGATGCAATTGCATTGCCAACAAGGGCAAATGGCCGCCTCATACTGGCAGTAACCCATAGTGAAGGAGGTGGCAGTGGCAGATTTTGTTTCCTCCTGGTCTCAAGCTCTTCATCTGAAAAATAACCAAGAGACAAGAGAAGACTTTCACTCATCCTGGTTCCGAAACGCTCATAAGCTGACATATCGGAAATCTCTTCTCCCGGGTACATGACCTCATTGTCGGCAGGTAGTGAATTTATGTTTTCCCTGTACTTGTAATTCAGGGGAACAAGGTGAATACGCCTGTCTGAAGCACTCTGAACCATTATAACTATCTGCTCATCACCATCGCGGGTACCAGCTCCTATTGGCATCTGCCAGGCAGGTCCGAAAAACCTGGCCATGTCAGGGTGCATGAACGCTATCCTCAGTCTACCTCCTGTAATTCCAATACCCAGAGGACTGTCCGGTTCAAAAGATATTTTTTCTTTTTTTATAAGCAGCATCAGCTCTTCAATCTGCCTGATTATCGATTCAACCTGTGCCTTTGGTCTGTCTGCTGTAATCTGCTTTGCAATTTCCTGTATTTCAATCTCTTCAGGCAACAAGAGTCCTTTTTTTGTCTCAAAAATTCCTTCAAGCAATGCAAGATCCCTTGGCTGAGTTACATCCGATGTAAGAAAATCATATTCAGGCTCATTAACCGATGTTGTCACTGTACGGATTTCACCACCTTCCCTGCTTATTGATTCAATAATATCAGTAAGGTAATACTGTCCCTGAGCATTGTTGTTTGTGAGTCGGGCAAGATGCCTGTGTAAAGTGGCAGCACGGATAGCATACAAAGGACAGTTTCCTTCCTTCAGGTTAAGAAGGGCCTTCCTGCTGGTAAGATCTGGCTCGGATATTATATCCTTCTCCTCAAGTATTCTCAGAACTTTCCCGTTATCATTCCTGATAACCCTGCCTTTCCCACTGTTTTTTGGTGGTTCATAGATCGCTGACAGGAAAGTCAGATCTGCTTCCTTCACTCCATCTTCATGAACTTTAATAATCTGTCTGAATACAGACGATGGGATTATCCTGTCACCCATTGTTATTATAACCAGGGGATTTCTGCTTATAAGATCATCGACGCAGAAAGCCTCAATTGCGGCAAATGCTGTACCACCAACAGGATTATCAGTTAATATATAGATGTTTCCGCTTCCAAGAGCAGTTACAACATCTTCATGTCTGTAACCAACAATACTTATCACAGGAGAATTACTGATCCTCCTGAAGGCATCTATTGAATGACTTGCGAGTGGAAGACCATAAACTGGCTGGATGCATTTCGGATCCGTACCGAATCTTGTACCTTTTCCGGCAACAAGGGTAACAAGCACTTTGTCGCATTTACATATTCCTGATAAAGCTTCAGAGCTTACATTCAATACTTTATCCCTGCTTATCCTGACATTCCTGCCAAGAGTTTTCTCTCCTTCCGCCTGCATCAATAATCAATTAACATATTTGAATCTACCGGTATTATCTTATCTCAATCTTTCCCAGTCTGTACCAGCCATCCTCAGTCCTGCCCTTGATTGCCAGCTTCACTTCAGGCTCATGCGACTGAACACCGACAATTGCAGTCTGCAGCTCATAAGTTCCTGCAGACATGTCCCTTGGTATGAAAACACCATCATCATACAAATTATCACCAGGGAACCAGGTATTTATGTCAGCATCAGTTATGATTACTTCTGATCCTTTTTCGCCTTTAAGCCTTAGTGCAAGAAGGTACTTTCTGTAAACTGGTGCAACTCCTCTGTTATCCCACCATGATTTTACCGGCAATTTTTCACCACGGGAAACATATTCAGGATATGAAAAGCTTCTCAGGACAAACCTGTAACCCATTTTTTTCAGCCAGTTGTCAATATATGGCCTCCACTCATCAGGCACACCGGAGGATTTGGCGTTGAATGATGAAATATGCCACTTAAGCGTCTCATTTATAATATATTGTAATTGCTCAATGCTATATCCCTGACAATACTGACAGCTATCCTTTTTTGCTTTCCAGCTTTTTATTGTTCCGCACACTTCAAGACTTACAGGAGCTTTCATCCAGGCATCCTTCATTCCGCAGTTTATAATCTCCTGCGGGTAATAATCATACATATGGGTCCAGCCGGGTTTGTCCTTGTCCTTTGCCCAGAATCCCAGATCACCAATGCAATCCACTCTCCATCCGACATTGGCCTGTGACAATCCGAACTTATTTGTCTTTGGATCAGTAAGAAGCATTATAAGCGGTGTCTTTCTGAAATTATCGGTATATGCCTTTACAAGCGCTTCCCTTGTCCTGTCAGTAAGAATTTCTGATCCCCGGCCTTCTCCCCAAAAACCGACTATGGACATGTCGATCGCCTCAAAATCAGGATGTCCGTCATACCTCTTTCCGGCCTCAGCAATCATCTTACCGAAGTGAAGAGCATAAGCAGGATCTTCGGCATCAACTCTCCAGCCTGATCCTTCCGGCAGCCATTCCTTCTTATCCCCGGCAATTTTCCGGTACCAGGCAGGAACATCGGTAGGGTCATTGGCCTTCGTACCTGAGCCATACGGAGCAATGCGGAGAAGAAGTGTCTGCTTCCGGTCATGTGCTGTTTTAAGAACCTTGTCAATCATTTCCCAGTTGTACTTTCCCATTTCAGGTTCCACATATTTCCAGTAAACCCTGAAATAGGCAATCGAGGTCATAGGATGATCCGGAACTTCAAGACTACCCTTAAAATTCTGATAATCAACAGGAAATCCTTCAGTCCAGCCGACTCCGTCATTTGTTTTATCACCATTGAACCTCTGGAAGGTCATGAATCCAATGCCGGGATTGGTCAATACCTCACCGGAATCTTCAAACCTTACAGTTTTTATCTCCTGCGCGTTAATTGAAACGGCATTGATAATAAAAAAGAATAGCAGATAAAAGAAGAAAGAAATTTTTCGCATGGCGCAAAGGTATTAGATCAGAATAAAAGCCAGCGTATATATCACCTGGCAGATCACTTTTTGTTCAGCTTTCTGTTGTAATCCCTGATATGTTTCACAAAGTAATCAGCAAAAGGAACAGACAAAGCAGCTTTCTGTGTTGATTTTTCCGGATGCCACTGCAGAGCCATCATAAATGAAGCTCCTTCGGGATTTATTCTCTCAAGTGATTCAGCAACACCATTGTCGCTTCTTGCTGTAACCCTGAAACCGGGAGCTACCCTGTCGATAGCCTGATGATGGTAGCTGTTTACAGTATCCCTTGTTATTCCGGTCAGTTTATAAACCACGGAGTTTTTTTCAATATTTACAGGATGAGGGCAGCCGTTTGAACTCTGGGCTGACCTGTGAATTACTGCTGTTCCCGCATCAGTTGGAATATCAGTAAGAAGGGAGCCTCCCATGGCAACATTGAGTATCTGTTCCCCCCTGCAGATGCCGAAGACAGGCATTCCAAGAAGCTTTGCCCTGTCAATCAGCCTGAATTCAAGAGTATCCCTGTAATGATCTATCTCCTCACATTTCGACAGCTCATTCTGTTTTCCATAGCGGGCAGGATCAACATCCTCACCTCCTGTAAGAAGAAGTCCTGAGCATGTTTCAAGAAGTTTTGCAGCCGAATCCGGTCTGAGACCATACATGTTAACAATTACTATTCCCGGATCTGCTTTTTTAAGCCAGGCTTCATAGGTTGAATAGGTTTTACTCAAAGCCACTCTTACCTGACCGTCTGCAGAGCTACAGGAAAGTAATGCTGAGCAGAGTAGTATCAGAAAAAATGATCTGCGCATCAGAATCTAGTTTATTTTAGTGAGAATCAGAGTCCTGCTTGTCCGGGCCTCTGTTGTCAAGCAGGAATGAATAGAAAAGAAGATGAGATATTTTTTGCATCACAGGTGAGCAATCGCCCAATTCCACAGTATATTTCATTGCCATCGCTTTCCAGTCGGGCGGAAGAAAATCGATCCTGCTGGCCATGCCATCCTCCGGGCCGGGTGTACAGTATTTTGTATCGGCACCTGCTGTACTTATCCTGATAAGGCACATAGGACATGGTTCTGCAGAGCTGAAAACTGTAAGCCCTGGCTTATATACATACATGTGCATATATTTCTTTGAGTGCCGGCTATCTTCAAACTTTGTCATCAGAGTCATTTCTGCATGAAGATCTGAGCGGCTTTTCTGAATCTGGCTGTTATGAGCTTCCTCAATTATTCTCCCTTCCTTGTCAACAAGGACTGATCCGATACCATATCCTCCCTGCATTACACTTTTGAGAGCTTGCAGGTTAGCAGCACGGGCATAAATGTCATCTTCAAATTCAGCAGATGGTTTGAACTCATCAAGATACTTTTTAAGCTTTGCAAGTATAACTTTATCCTGATCATCTGATTTAATGCCGCATGGCAAATCCGTCAGTTTTGATATCAGCTCCTGGCGTGTATGTGTGATGAAATAGGACCGATCTGTTACGGAGCCTCCCTGCTGATTGGTCTGCGCCGAAATACCCAGAAACAAAACAACAAGACAAATCAATATCAGTGTTTTCTTCATAATCGTTTTTAATAACCTGATAGTTTATAATTATCTGATTCTGAAAATGGTTCCATTTATACCATAAAGTTAAATAATATAGTGAAACAGCAGGCTTTTTGGCAAGAATTAAAGCATATTTGCCTGAAAGCCTCATTTAGTAATGGTTCTCGTCAGTTCTTTTTGTAAAAATCCAGAAATAAATTTATCTATCTGCATACAATGGTTAAGGTACCTAAATATAATACCCTTCGATTTAATTATCAACGACAATTATTATATTTTTGACAAGCAGCAGAAAGATTTTCACAACCTTACTTAATTCCGGGATGAATGATGTTAATATAACAATAATTGGGGCCGGAGTTGTTGGCCTTGCAACAGCACGTAAAATTTCAGGGACGTATGACAATGTATTCCTGCTTGAAAAGCATAATACCTTCGGGCAGGAAACCAGCTCAAGAAACAGTGAAGTAATTCATGCTGGAATATACTATCCTAAAAACAGTCTGAAGGCAAGACTCTGCACTGAGGGGAAAAATCTTCTTTACGACTACTGTGAAAAAAATAACATTCCTCACAGACGCTGCGGAAAACTAATTGTGGCAACAACAGCTGAAGAGTCTGATATTATTGAAGGTGTGAGACTGACTGCAATGAATAACGGGCTGACTGATCTCGTCATGCTTGAAAAGGATGAAATTGCTGAACTTGAACCATCAGTGTTCTCGATTAAGGCGCTATGGTCTCCTTCAACAGGCATAATCGATTCTCACAGCCTGATGAAGCAGTATGAAACCGATACAATAAATAACGGAGGCCAGATTGCCTATAACAGTGAAGTATCATCAATCAAACGGACTCAGGAAGGTTACGAACTAACTGTCAAAGAGGCAGATGGCAACAGCAACAGCTACAGCTTCACATCACGCCTGGTCATAAATTCAGCGGGACTAACATCGGACCTCATTGCAGCTATGGTTGGCATAAGGGACGAAAGGATTAAAATAATGTACTGCAAAGGTGAGTATTTCAGGATCATCCCGCCTAAGAACAAGTTGCTGAACAGGCTTGTTTATCCGGTACCACATCCCAGGCTTGAGCATATCGGGGTACATGTAACTGTCGATCTTGCCGGAGGAGTTAAACTTGGTCCTGATGTTAAATACCTCGACGCGAACATACAGGATTACAGGCTGACACCTTCCAAACAGGAAGCCTTCTTCAGTTCCGCCAAAAAATTTCTTCCTTTTCTTGAGTTTGATGATATTGCTCCGGAAATGGCAGGTATCAGGCCTAAATTACAGAAACCAGGCGAAGCATTCCGCGACTATTATATTATGGAAGAAAGCGGCCGGGGATTACCGGGATTCATCAACCTGATAGGGATGGAATCTCC
>CAZEYY010000120.1:0-3129 GCA_964516485.1 uncultured Rikenellaceae bacterium | reverse complement strand
CTAAACTGCTTACTTCGTCCTGAGCAGTTTCTGAAGCTCATTCATCTCATCCCTGAATCTGGCTGCTTCAATGAAATCAAGTTCTGATGCAGCTTTCTCCATACTCTTTCTTGTCTTTTCTATTGCTTTCTCAAGAGCTTCCCTGTTCATGTATTTTACAACCGGATCAGCAGCAATATCGGGACGTTCCTTTTCTATATATGCTTTAGGTGCTGTCCTTGCCTTGGACTTGTTCAGACTGCTGAGCACGGTCCCAGTCTTTTTTACTATCTGTGCAGGAGTTATTCCCATCTCCTGGTTGTATTTCATCTGTTTCTCCCTTCTCCTGTCTGTTTCATCAATAGTCAACTGCATGCTCCGTGTGATTGTATCGGCATACATTATGACCTTTCCATTCAGGTTCCTTGCAGCCCTCCCTGATGTCTGCGTCAGTGATCGTGCCGACCTGAGAAATCCTTCCTTATCGGCATCAAGTATGGCAACAAGCGATACTTCAGGAAGGTCAAGACCTTCCCTGAGAAGGTTAACACCAACAAGCACATCTGTTTCTCCGGTTCTGAGTCCCTCCATTATTTCTATACGGTCAAGAGTATCAATATCAGAGTGGATATAACTGCATTTAATCCCGTATCGCTGGAGGTATGAGGACAACTCCTCTGCCATTCGTTTTGTTATAGTTGTTACAAGCACCCTCTCATTTGCCTCGGTTCGCTGCCTGATCTCCTCCATCAGATTATCAATCTGATTCAGGCTTGGTCTGACCTCAATCTGCGGATCAAGCAAGCCGGTTGGCCTTATTACCTGGTCCACGAAGATTCCTTCACTCTTCTCAAGCTCATATTCTGCAGGTGTGGCGCTGACAAAAATTGTCTGACCCGAGAGCGCTTCGAATTCCTCCATCCGCATTGGTCTGTTGTCAAGTGCTGCAGGCAGCCGGAATCCATATTCCACAAGAGTCTGTTTCCTTGACCGGTCACCACCAAACATTGCCCGTATCTGGGGTACACTTACATGACTCTCATCAATTACTGTAATAAAATTATCAGGGAAGTAATCCATCAGGCAGAAAGGTCGTGATCCCGGTTTGCGGCCATCGAAGTATCTTGAATAGTTTTCAATACCGCTGCAATAGCCCAGTTCCTTTATCATCTCAAGATCATATAACACCCTCTGTTCAAGCCTTTTTGCTTCTTCTTTTTTGCCTGCTTCACTGAAGTGGGCAACCTGTTGCATCATATCATCCTGAATGTTACTGATTGCCGAATTAATTCTGTCCCTTGTTGTTACGAATATATTCGCGGGGTAAATCACATATTCATTCAGTTCATCAATCCTGTTTCCGGTAAGAGGATCGAAAGTATTCAGTTCCTCAACCTGATCACCAAAGAATACAATCCTGACGGCAATATCGGCATAAGCAGGGAACACATCAACGGTATCTCCTTTGACACGAAAAGTTCCATGCCTGAATTCCAGCTCATTTCTTGAATAAAGACTGTCAACAAGTTTCCTCAACAGAACATTCCTCCCTATGTTCTGACCTGTTTTAACCTGCACAGTGTTTGAATGGAAATCATCAGGATTACCGATACCGTAAATGCATGACACTGAAGAGACTACGATAATATCAGTCCGTCCGGAGAGGAGTGCTGATGTAGCGCTGAGCCTCAGTTTTTCTATTTCCTCATTGATTGCAAGGTCCTTTTCAATATATGTATCTGTTACCGGAATGTAGGCCTCAGGCTGGTAATAATCGTAATATGATACGAAATATTCAACACGGTTCTCAGGGAAAAACTGCTTAAATTCACCATACAGCTGGGCTGCAAGTGTTTTGTTATGGCTTAAGACAAGAACCGGCTGGTTTACTTTTTCGATAACATTTGCTATTGTAAAAGTCTTTCCGGAACCTGTAACCCCAAGCAGGGTCTGGTAAGGTATACCATTATTCAATCCCTCAACAAGTTGTCTGATAGCTTCAGGCTGATCGCCTGTAGGTTGAAATTCGGAAACAAGTTTGAAATCCATCCAAATCAGAAGGTATTAAAAAAAGCTTTAAAGGCTATAGAGGCTTTAAAGGCTTTATATGCATTACAGCCTCTATAGCGTTTACAGCCTCTACAGCATTTACTGCCTCTACAGCATTTACTGCCTCTACAGCATTTACTGCCTCTACAGCCTCTACAGCCTTAACAGCTTCTACAGCTTAAAATTATCCCAGATATCCTTTTAACAGCCTGCTTCTTGAAGCATGGCGAAGCCTTCTGATAGCCTTCTCCTTGATCTGTCTTACCCTTTCACGGGTCAGACCGAATTTCTCACCAATCTCTTCGAGAGTCATTTCCTGGCATCCTATTCCGAAAAAATACCTGATAATATCTCTTTCCCTTTCAGTGAGAGTCGCAAGCGCCCTGTAAATCTCCCTTGAGAGTGATTCATCCATAAGCAGCTTGTCGGCTACAGGCGAATCAGAGTTTGTAAGCACATCCAGAAGACTGTTATCTTCACCTTCAATGAAAGGTGCATCCACTGAAACATGCCTTCCTGACACCTTAAGTGTATCTGTAACTTTTTCCTTAGGAAGTTCAAGAACATCAGCGAGTTCCTCAGGCGAAGGCGTACGCTCATTCTCCTGTTCAAACTTCGAAAATGCCTTGTTTATCTTATTAAGTGAACCGACCTGGTTGAGTGGCAGCCTTACAATACGTGACTGTTCAGCAAGTGCCTGCAGTATCGACTGACGAATCCACCATACTGCGTATGATATGAATTTGAAACCACGTGTTTCATCAAATTTCTCAGCAGCCTTTATAAGTCCCAGGTTCCCTTCGTTAATAAGATCCGGAAGACTAAGCCCCTGGTTCTGATATTGCTTGGCAACGGAGACAACAAAACGAAGATTGGCTTTGGTCAGTTTTTCAAGAGCTGCCCTGTCACCTTTCTTTATCCTCTGAGCCAATTCAACTTCCTCTTCAACCGATATCAACTCCTCCTTACCAATCTCCTGAAGATATTTGTCAAGTGACGCACTCTCACGGTTGGTAATGGATTTTGTAATCTTTAGTTGTCTCATTCTGCTATAAAAAAATTTGCCGCAAAGATACTGCTTTATTGTCTAATAACAAAATT
>CAZEYY010000119.1:0-11807 GCA_964516485.1 uncultured Rikenellaceae bacterium | reverse complement strand
CTCTTATCTTTCCCTGCCTTATAAGTATCTGCAGGGCCTCCATTGTCTCGGCTATTGGTGTTGTGGCATCCGGCCAGTGTATCTGATACAGGTCAATGTAGTCGGTTCCCAGCCTCTTCAGGCTCATGTCGCAATCGGCCAGTACACGTTCCTTCGATGAATAGGCGTAGATATCTATATTTTTGCCGTCATTGTCTTTTGTTGAAAAGTAGAATTTGCCTTTTTTTTCATCCCACACCATGCCGAACTTAGTGAGTATCTGTGTCCTGGATCTTTTTCCCTTAACTGCCTTACCTACAAGCTCTTCGCTCAGTCCGAATCCGTAAACTGCAGCTGTATCAATAGTTGTCATTCCATGATCAACAGCGGTCTCAATGGCTTTTATCGCATCTCTTGCGTCAGCTCCGCCCCATAGCCATCCGCCGATAGCCCATGCACCGAAAGCCAGCTCTGAAACTTTCAGTTCCGATGTTCCAAGTGTCCTGTATTCCATGTCAATATATATTATGAGTTAATATCAGGTTTAATTATCGGTTCACGGCGCAGGGCGCACGACGCACGGCTTGCACACAAACTACCAGTTCAGAACCTCCTCGTTCACCTCAGCAAGTGTGTGAAAAATCCAGTCTGCTTCCTTAAGTTCCTCCGCCCTGAATGATGTTGTCACAGCAAGGCATTTGCATCCGGCAGCCTTTCCTGCTTTCACCCCGCTTACAGCATCCTCAACAACGAGGCATTCTTCAGGCTTAAGTCCGAGATGTTCAGCAGCTTTCAGGTAAATGTCAGGTGCAGGTTTTTTATGCAAAACATCCTCGCCTGTAATAATTGCATTGAAAGTCTCTGCAGGTAAACCTATTTCTTCGAGGTTAATAAGCATTTTCACCCTGTCAGCACTTGTTGCAAGAGCAAGTCTGAGTCCTTTTTTCCTGCATCTTTCAATAAACTCATTGGCTCCTGGCAAGGGGTAAAGGTTATTCCGGGCTATTTCCCCGAAGATCTCATAAGTTCTTGCTTTTACTTTTTGAATATCGACTGTAATACCGTATTTTTCAGCAACACCACCCAGATACCTGTTCTCACCTGTACCTGTGAAAGGATGAAAATCTTCAGGTCTGGCATTTATTCCAAGTTCACTGAACATTTTAATTGCTGCCGCGGCAATAAACCTCTCGGAATCAACAAGTACTCCATCCATGTCGAACAGCACTCCCTTTATCATCTGAAGAGTCTTTCTATTTCCAGTATCCTGGATCTTGTAAGCGGGCTTTTTTTCCTTGAAAGATTTGTTATGAGTGTCATCCTGGCCGCATTTTCGAGAACTTCAGTTTTGTCGAAAGCCTGCAGGAGGTTTTCTCCCGTGGCAAGTATTCCATGGTTCTCGAGCAGGAGTATATCCGATTTTTCGATATAATCTGCAGCTTTGGCAGCAAGCTCGCCTGTTCCCATGAGTTCATAAGGGACCATTACAGGCGTGCCAAGTATAGCACAGGCCTCTGCAGTCAGGCTTGTGTCAATATTCATTTTCATAGCGGTAAATGCTGAAGCGCATACCGGGTGAGCATGAACTATAGCCCTGACTGTGTTTTTCCTTTTATAAATGGCAAGATGCATTCCTGCCTCAATCGATGGCTTAAGACCGGGAGTAAGGTTCTCTCCCAGGATATTCATGACTCCAACCTCTTTCCATCTCATCTCACCTTTATCTGTGGCAGAAGGTGTTATGGCTATCAGTTCATCTGATATTCTGATACTGATATTTCCTCCTGAGGTTGAAGTAAGGCCTTGTTTGTAGAGCCTTCTCATGAATCTCGCAACTTCCTTGCGTTCCTTTTTGAATTTTTCGATCTGATTCATTGTTACTGGACAAGGTCAATGACTCCGTTAAGGACATATTTTGGACGGTACGGAAAATTATTTATATCATTTTGTGAAGTAATACCACTCAGCACAAGGAGAGTATCGATCTCAGATTCAAGTCCGCAGAGCACATCTGTATCCATCCTGTCGCCAATAACAACTGCATCTTCTCTTTTAATCCCGAGTCTTTTAAGTGCGCTCCTCATCATGAGGGGATTTGGTTTCCCGACAAAATATGCCTTCTTGCCTGTAGCGATTTCGATAGGGGCAATAAGAGCCTTTGTTGAGGGAACTATACCGTTTTCAACCGGGCCGCTGATGTCGGAATTTGTACCAATCAGTTTTGCACCCCTGATTACAAGATTAACAGCCTGTTCAATCTTCTCAAAATTGTAGCTTCTGGGATCACCCACAACAACATAATCAGGATTGACATTATTCACTGTATAGCCCACAGAGTACATTGCATGAATGAGTCCGGCATCACCTATAATATATGCACTACCGGTCGGATTCTGACTTGCCAGAAAGTTGGCAGTTGCAAGAGCGCTTGTGTAAAAATGCTCTTCCCCTACATTTATTCCAAGCCGTTTGAGCTTTTCATGAAGCTCCTTCGGAGTGCGCTCCGGGGAATTTGTCAGAAAGAGATATTTCTTGCCTGATGATTCAAGCCAGTTGACAAAGTCGGTTACACCGGGTAACAGTTTGTTCCCGTGATATATTACACCGTCCATATCAATTATGAATCCGGCTTTTGATCTGATGTTCTGGATATCCTGTTCCATAAATAGTTTATTTGCGGTGCAAAGATATCAAAAAGCTGTTAAACTCCCTCTCTGTTAAGCTGTATCAGTTTTTCATCAGAAAAGTCGGTTTTTGACTGATGGCCTTTCAGCGGGATGATCTTTTCATTTATTGCATCAAGTATCCAGCCCGGCTGCGGAAAGAAATATTCCTCCATTTCAAATGCAGGTGTTATCCAGTTGCGGGATCCTACAACAACAGGAGGGGCATCAAGGTGGTCGAAGGCCAGTTCTGTAATTGTCTGGGCCATTTCCTTCAGGAAGGAACCCCTTGAGGAGGCATCACTAGTGAGCACTATTCTGCCTGTCTTTTTAATTGATTCAATTACAGGTTCATAGTTAAATGGAACAAGTGATCTGGCATCTATTATTTCAGCGCTAAGACCATACTTTTCCTTAAGGGTATCAGCCACTTTAAGGGCAGGGTAGAGGGTTGCCCCGATAGTAAGTATTGTGATGTCATCACCTTTTCTTTTTACATCAGGTTCCCCGAAAGGAATTTCATAGTAAGCCTCAGGCACTCCCCCTTCATGGAACATTTCACCGATATCGTAGATCCTCTGGCTTTCAAAGAAAACAACAGGGTCGGTTCCCTGTAAAGCAGTGTTCATAAGGCCTTTGGCATCATAAGGTGTGGCTGGAAAAACTACTTTCAGCCCGGGTATGTGAGCTGTCAGGGCTGTCCAGTCCTGAGAATGCTGTGCACCGTATTTTGATCCGACAGATACTCTTAAAACAACAGGCAATTTAATGATATTACCGCTCATTGCCTGCCATTTTGGAAGCTGATTAAATACTTCGTCTCCCGATCTGCCCAGGAAATCACAGTACATTATTTCTGCAATCACTCTTCCACCGCACATTCCATAACCAATTGCGGTACCAACAATAGCACCTTCGGATATCGGAGAGTTGAACAGACGATGATAGGGCAGAGCCTCGGTAAGTCCCCTGTAAACGGCAAAAGCGCCTCCCCAGTCCCTGTTTTCTTCACCCCATGCAGCAAGTGTGGGATCCTTATAGAATCTGTCTATAACAGCTTCAAAAATAGCGTCTCTGAACTGGAAGATCCTGGCTTTGGATACAGGTTTGCCTTCCTTATCAAGATAAAAGCGTTCCTTTGTTTTTATTGATTTTACTCTTGGATTTTCCTCAAGTGGCATAAGAACCTCAGGAGTGCCTTCTTCCATCCTGTCGACTGAGTTGTTCGAGAACATCATCTTTCCAATGCCGTCAGGATCAGAGTTCAGGTCGAGGCGGGGAGAGATCTTGTCATCGATAGAAAGCTTAAGCATTTCCTTCAGAGTCTCCCGGGTTTCGGATATAATTTCATCAAGCTGGTCCTGTGCGGCAATTCCTGCTGTTACAAGTGATTTGCCGAATGAAAGTATTGAATCTTCCTGCTGCCAGGCTTCAATCTCTTCTTTTGAACGGTATGATGATGCATCTGACGGAGAATGTCCACTTATCCTGTATGTAAGAGTGTCGAGCAATACGGGACCTTTCTTTTCCTCAATCAGCTGTTTTTTCCTTTTAAATGCATCTATAACGGCAAGAGGATTATAGCCATCAACTCTTTCTGCATGCATCGACTCGGGATTTACACCTGCACCAACTCTGGCAAGTATTTCATAGCCCATGGTCTCTCCCATAGTCTGGCCGCCCATGCCGTAGAGGTTGTTCATGAAGTTGAATATAAGCGGAAGACCTCCCTTATATTCCCCGCTCCAGAGTGTTTTGTACTGATCCATTGTGGCAAAGCAGATTCCCTCCCAGACAGGACCGCAACCCATAGAGGCATCACCTATATTGCATACAACTATACCAGGTTTCCTGTTTATCTTTTTGTATAAGGCAGCGCCAACAGATATGTCACCCGATCCGCCCACAATTGCATTGTTGGGATATATCCCGAAAGGAGTGAAGAAGGCATGCATTGAGCCTCCCAGACCCTTGTTGAATCCGTTTTCGCGGGCAAAGATCTCTGCAAGGGCTCCGTAAAGAAGGAAGTTCCTTGCAAGTTCCCTGACTGAACCGGAGAATCCCTTTTCAACAACCTTCAGAGCAGTGCCGCCGAAATATTCCTTCATGACCGTATATAGACTGTCATCATCAAGCTTATGAATAGCCGACAGACCCTTTGCAAGTATTTCACCATGACTTCTGTGTGATCCGAAAATGAAATCATTTACGTCAAGGTTGTATGCCATGCCCACAGCTGAAGCTTCCTGTCCTATTGATAGGTGTGCAGGACCTGGATGGTTGTAAGGAATACCATTGTATTCATTTGTTGTTTTGATGAGATTGAGCATGGTCTCAAACTCCCTGATAACCACCATATCATGGTAGATCCTCAGAAAATCGTCTTTTGAAAAAGACTTTTTTTCATCATCTATTGTCTTATTGTACTGGTTTACAGGTATTTTACCGAATTCTATGAATTTTGGCTTACGTACAACTTTCGGATTGATGTTCTGACTCTTTGGCATGGTTTGTTTTTTTTTGTCTTGCGGTCTTGCTTTGTCAGCCGAAGCTTTAGCGAAGGCTGATGGTCTTGCAGTCGTGCAGTTATTTTATTACAGTCTTTTAATATTTCTTCTTAATACTCAAACTTCTCAATCTGTTCCTTAATTTCTCTGAGGAACAGTGTTGCAGGTCCTCCGTCAACTGCCCGGTGGTCGTAGGTAAGTGACAGTCCGATATATGGGACGAAACCGAATATCCCGTTACCGAGGCTGGCCGGCCTGTTGATTATTGTACATACACCAAGTATTCCGGCCTGTGGCAGGTTAATGACAGGAGTAAACAGTTCGACTCCGTAATTTCCCAGGTTTGAAACCGTGAATGAAGCTGCACCGCTCTGTATAAGTTCAGGATTTATACTGCCTTTCTTACATGCATCTGCTGCTGATTTTAATTCTTTCGACAGGGTGACAAGGTCCATGCCGGAGGCGTTTTTCACGGCAGGAACCATTAGCCCCCTCGGTGTGTCAACAGCAAAACCCAGGTGGACCTTTCCGAAAGTCCGGATTTTGTCGTCGAGGTAATGACTGTTCATCTCCGGGAATTTTTCAAGCGCCCTGATTACGCACCAGCAAATCATGTCATTAAGTGTTATGTCCTGCTGTTTTTTATCTTTTTCAAGGTTTGACTTTATTTTCTGCCTGGCCTCAAGCAGCTTTCTTACATCAGCGCTCATGTGGTGGGTAAGCTGGGCCGAATTCTGCAGTGATGCGTGCATTGACCTGGCAATAAGCTTTCTTACATTGCTGAGAGGCTTGTCAGAGAATTCAGTTCCGGCAGAGGAAGCAGGCCCGGCTGAACCGCCGGTAACCTCAGCTTTCTCAATGTCGGCTGCTATTATCCTGCCATTGGGACCAGAGCCGGCAAGTCCGGCAGGGTTTATGCCCCTGGCTTCAGCAATCTTCCTTGCACGCGGTGATATCCTGATCTTTTTATCCCCGTCAGTAGGAATGTTCTTCTCAACCTCTTTCACAAGCCCTGTATTTTCTACCCCCTTTACCGCCTCTACAGCCTTTACAGCCTCTACAGCTCCTACCGCTTCCCCTGGATTTCCAATCATTGCAACGTTCACAAGTACAGGTACTTCGGCTCCTTCAGGGTAGAATATTTCAAGGAGGGTGCCGTCTGCCGGCGCTTCAAGATCGAATGCTGCCTTGTCAGTCTCGTAGGAGAACAAAATATCTCCTGCTGTTACCTTATCTCCTTTTTTCTTAAACCACTGTGTGATTATGCAGGTTTCAACCGATTGTCCCTGCTTAGGCATTAGTACTGCTGTTGCCATGTCAACTTGTTAATATAAGTAAGTTAAATAAATTCAGTTAATTACAGATATGTCTAATAATCAGTCAGTACAAAAATAAATTATTTAACTTGTATTTACAAGTAAATTAATGTATATTTACAAAAAAAAATGAGTGATGGTTTCAGATTCCCTTCCTCGTTACAGAAGGCTTTATGAGATCCTCAGACGGCATATTCTTGACGGGGTCTATAACGAAGGTGATTTGCTCCCTTCGGAAAATGAGTTGTGCCGTATTTATGGAATGACGCGACCAACTGTGCGTCAGGCCCTTTCAACAATGGCTAATGACGGACTGATTAGGAAATATCAGGGAAAAGGAAGCATTGTACATCAGATGCCAAGAGATATTGGTATCCTTTCAGTTTCGGGAACAACTTCTGCGGTCGGTGACAGGAATCTGAAAACAAAGATCATTAAAAAGCCTGTCCTGATACCCTGGCCGGGTAATTTTATGTTTCCGGTATCTGAGCTTGAGAATGAATCAGGGTGCATATATATGGAAAGGCTGAGGCTTCTTGAAGATGTGCCCATTTTCTATGACATAAGCTATATCGGTAATATTAATCTGCCAAGGATAACTTCACGTCAGTTTGAAAACCGTTCTCTTTTTCAGATTCTGCGTGACAGCTATCATGTGGAAATAAGGGGAGGAGAGCAGAGGTTAAAGGCAATTCCCGCAAATTCAAAAATAAGCAGGTTTCTGAAGCTTGAGAAGAATCAGCCGGTACTTCATCTTGAAAGGAAAATGGAAACAAATATTTCAGGCCTTTTCATTTATTCATCAATCTTCTGCAATACCGAGAAATATTCAATTTTCGGAAGGTTCTGATTATTTGATTAAAATATCCGGATAAATCAAATCAAAAAAAATCTTATTTTTATCACATTCATTTATTGATGACTAAACTTAAACAATAAACCTTATTTATTATGAAAGAAAAAAATCAATTGTCACGCCGCCGGTTTATCACACTGACGGCCGGAGGCGCTGCCGGACTGGCCGTTCTTCCTCACCTTACTTCCTGCAAATCAGCACCTGCTGCCTCTGGTGAAATTAAGCTTGGCTTCATAGGTCTGGGCCGTCAGGCCATGTTCCTGCTAAACGGTTTTATGCAGGTACAGGGCGTTGTGGCAGTTGCCGGATGCGATGTTTACGGTATAAAGCGCAAACGTTTTGAAAAACGCGTTGGTGAATTCTATGAAAAAGCCGGTAAGAAAGTTGAAGTTCAGACTTATGAGAAATTTGAAGACCTTCTTGCCCGGACAGATATCAATGCTGTTGTGATAGCAGTTCCCGATCATTCACATGCAAGGATTGCAATTGCTGCATGCCGTGCAGGAAAAGATGTTTACCTCGAGAAACCAATGACTTTCACAATCTATGAAGGTCAGCAGCTTAAAAAAGTGGTTCGTGAAAACAACAGGATATTCGGACTTGGAAGCCAGCAGCGTTCAAGCGCTGAATTCCAGCACGCGGTAAAACTTGTTCAGGATGGCAAAATAGGCAAGATAACAAAAGTAAATGCCTATGTCGGTGCCCCTCCAAAACCTTATGACCTTCCCGAGGAACAGCTCCCTGCTGATCTCAACTGGGACCTGTGGCTTGGTTCACTTCCAATGCCTATACATTTCAACAACCAGCTTAATCCGCCTATCTCACTCGATCCTCCTAAAGATGAGGATATATGGGGTGCTTGGAGATGGTACTCAGAAATGGGAGGCGGCTTTACAACCGACTGGGGCGCACACATGTTCGATATTGCACAGTGGGCACTTGGAATGGATAAAAGCGGACCTGTAGAAATATCGCCGATAGGTGACGGATCAGAATTTATCCAGTGGAAATATGCAAACGGTGTTGTTATGAGTTCTGAACCTTTCGATGAGAAGCTCACAAAAGGCGTTAAATTCATTGGTGAAAACGGTTGGATAGAGGTGTCAAGAGGCTACTTTAATGCTTCCGACCCATCCTTCAATCCTCCTGCATCAGCAACAGCAAATGACGGACCTTATGAAACAAGGATACCTCACCAGGTAAACTTTATTGAGGCTGTAAAATCAAGGAAGGATCCTGTTGTTCCTGTTGAAGTTGGTCACAGCAGCTGTACAGTTTGTACTCTCGGAAATATTGCCTGTGCCCTTAAGAGAACAATCAAGTGGAATCCCGAAACTGAAACTTTCGTTGATGATACTGACGGCGCAGCCACAAAGCTTATGCACTACGAGTACAGAACAGGCTATAAACTGATGTAATTATTCCTGATTTCAGATATAAAAGAACCATTCGGAAGAGTGGTTCTTTTTATTCATTACTGTTGGGTTGAATAGTTTACTGAGTATTGTATTTTTGGATATTATCTGATTCTGTTTTACTCCGTGAAACTCCGAAAACCTCATGGTTTAATTAAAAATTATGAAAAGAAAACTATTTATCAATAATTCAAGTAATTTAATATCAGCGCTTTATTGCTTTGTGTTTCTTCTGCTGCTTTCATCCTGCACTGAACAAAAACCAAAGCTTTACAGCATTTCTGCTCCGGCCGGGGAGAAGTATACCTTTATAAATAAGGAAGGTGCTACAGTAATTCCAAACGGTCGTCTGATCACACCTGCAGGCAGACAGCTTACAGTGGCCCCGCATCCCTTCGGACTGGCTCTGAGTAATGACGGAAAGATAGCAGTAACTGCAAACTCAGGAACAAGTCCTCTTTCAATTTCAATTATTAGGGATCTTGACAGCGAACCACGGATTATTCAGGTGCCGGAGGGTTACAGTACCGACAAGGGGGTCCTTGAATCTGTTTTCATGGGTCTGGCAATCACTCCTGACAATAAGAAGGTTTATGTGGCGGGAGGACAGGCAAACAGAATTTTTGTCTTTGACCTGGCTACCGGTGAGAAGACTGATTCTGTTGATTGTTCAAAATCGGCTGACGGTGAGCTTTGGCCTGACGGCTATATCGGTGATATGACGCTCACGAAGGACGGAAACTGGCTTTTTGCAGTTGATCAGATGAATTTCAGACTGGCAATTATCGATACCCGCAGTATGCAGGTTGTCAAATCTGTAGCAACTGGCAGGTATCCTTTTGGGCTTGTACTGACGCCTGATGAGAAAAAACTCTATGTGGCAAATGTCGGGATGTTCCAGTACAGCAAAATAGGCGACATTGAGAAGAACAGGGATATCAAGGGAGCTTTGGATTTTCCGGCCTTTGCCTATGGTTCTGAGGAAATGATTAATGGTACAACCAGGGATTCAGTTGAAATTCCGGGACTTGGTGATCCAAACAGTGATTTGTCCTTTTCGGTCTGGGCTGTATCAATTGAAGATGTAACTGATCCGCAGATTGTTGCAAAGATAAAGACAGGCAATCTGATAGGTGAACCTGTTGAAGGAATACCTGCCGTTGGAGGCTCAAGTCCCAATTCCCTTGCAGCAACCGACAGCTATGTTTTTATAAGTAATGGCAACAATGACAATATTTCAGTTATCGATATTAAAACAGACAAGATTGTAAAAGAAATATTCATCAGACCGCATGAAGCTGTTAAGCATTTCAGGGGAGTGATACCTTTCGGACTGGCTGTTGATCCTGAACATAAGAAACTGTTTGTAGCTGAATCAGGAATAAACGCAGTAGGTGTAATTGATATTAAAAGCCTTGAAGTTGAAGGACATATACCAGTTGGCTGGTTTCCGTCAAAGCTGAAGGTCACGCCTGATAATAAAAAGCTTATTGTTGCAAATGCCAAGGGTTATGGCAGCGGTCCAAACGGTGGTGCAGATTATAATGCCGGTCCGGAGGGCACTTACATAGGCAACCTTATGAAGGGAACAGTATCGCTTATTGATCTTCCTTCAGATGCTGAATTGAGCAGCCTGACCGAAAAGGTTATTGTTAATAATTTCACAATTACCGATGCCGTTACAGCAGGGAATGAGCGGAAGGGAAATCCTGTTCCTCTGTATGGAGGTGCATCAGAATCACCTATTAAGCATATTGTATTTATTTCGAAGGAGAACAGAACATACGATGAGGTATTTGGCCAGGTAAAAAAGGGAAATGGAGATCCGACTCTTTCAAGATATGGTTATAATGCCTCCTTCTCTAATAAGAAAGGGACCAAACGTCTTGAGAATATTACTGTCATGCCCAATCACCTTCGCCTTACAGAAGAATTTGCAATCGCTGATAATTTCTATGTTGATTCAGATGTGTCTGCCGATGGTCACAGATGGCTCGTTAACACATATCCCAACGAATGGGTTGAAACAACTACAACTGCCAGCTATGGCGGCAACAGGAACTATAATCCTTTGTCGAAGGCGCCTGGCAGTCTTGCAATGAACGGATCGGCAGGAGCAATATATCCTGAGGATTACAATGAAGCAGGATCGATGTGGGAACATCTCGACAGGAACCGCATTGATTTTTACAATTTCGGATTCAGCATAATGTTCGAACCGAGTTTCTATGATAATTCATATAAGTACACAGGAAATAAGCATTTTGCAAATTTCCCGCTTCCTGCTGCACTTTTTGAAAGAACTTCAAAGGAATACCCCACCTATAATATGGCCATACCCGACCAGTTCAGGATCAGCCAGTTCATTAAGGAATTCAACGGGAAATGGGGTGAAGGCAGGGACACGTTGCCACAATTGCTGACAATCATAATTCCAAATGACCATGGTGCTGATGACAGGCCTGAGGCAGGTTATCCTTTCAGGGAAAGCTATATGGCTGATAATGATCTTGCTATAGGCAGGATAATAGAATTCCTTTCGCACACATCTTACTGGAAGAACATGGCCATCTTTATAACTGAAGATGACGCCCAGAACGGTGTTGATCATGTTGATGCCCACAGAAGCATACTCATGCTTGTTTCTCCTTATGCAAAAAAGGATTATGTCAGCAAGGTTCATTACAGTTTCGGAAGCATTTTCAAGACCTTCTGGAACATAATGGGGCTGCCATACCTTAACCAGTATGATGCAGCCGCATCTGACCTTTCGGATATGTTTACCACTGAACCTGATTTCACACCATACTCTGCAATAAGTCCGGACAGAAGAATGTTTGATCCTCAGAAAGCTCTTGATCCGCTTGATGAGGACTTTGACTGGAAGGCGCTTAAGGAATCACCTGAGCTTGACAAGCCGTCCGATATGGTTTTTGATCAGAAGGAAAAGCCTGAGTACAGGCTGAAGGATCAGAAGAACAAATAAAAAACAGGGACATGCAGAAGCGTGTCCCTGTTTTTATTTTGACTGAGTCAGTTTATTATGCTTTTTTTACTTTAATGGCAACAGG
>CAZEYY010000118.1:0-11865 GCA_964516485.1 uncultured Rikenellaceae bacterium | reverse complement strand
CTTCATCAACCTTAAAAGAAACTTTCTCCCTTGAATTGAGAACCTCCAGATCATTTATGGAATGCAGGCTTATCTCGGGATAAGTCGGAGTGGCTTTTGGAGCTGGTCCCCGTTCACCGACAATCAGTTCACCGTCATTAATGCATATCTTCTTGTTTTTCAAAAGATATTCAAAGGCTTTTGCCCGCCTGACTGGTGCAGAAAGCTCCCGCGCCTCATCACTTTTATAAAACTGAGTCATAAGCAAAGCCCTCTCAGCTGACATTGTTTCCTTCGCATTCAGACTCTGTTCTCTTAGTTTCTTTACTCTTTCTGATAAAATCATGTTTATTGTCTTTAGTCGTTAGTTGTTTGCCCTGTGCCCTGAGCCCTCCCGATAGCTATCGGGAGCCCTGCGCCCTGCATCACCCTCCGATCTTCACATTTATCCCGGTATGCATGAACAATTCCTTAAGCCTTTTCATCTCTTGCCCTGCAGGTGGTTCAACACCTTCCATCTTCCATTCCATATTAAACCTCCTGTATTTTGAAGATCCGATCTTATGATAAGGAAGAAGGTTGATCTTTTGTATGTTCCCGGTATTCACAGATATTATATAATCCCTTAATTTCATAAGGTGCACAGCATTATCATTCATTCCGGGTATAACAGGAACCCTTATCATTACTGCCTTTGCCTCCCGGGCAAGCATTCTGAAGTTTTCGAGGATAAGTTTGTTCGATACACCTGTTAATTCGATATGCCTCTCATCGCTGAGGTGTTTCAGGTCGAAGAGGAACAGGTCGGTATACGGCAAAATTTCCCTGAAATTCTTTTCCGGTGAATATCCGGATGTATCAACAGTTGTATGAAAACCATTCTTTTTCAGGGTACTGAGTGCAGCCAGAAGGAATTCAGGCTGCATCAAAGGTTCCCCTCCCGAAAAGGTTACCCCTCCTCCTGACCTTTCAGTGAATACCCTCTCCTTTTCACATATTACAAGGATATCATCAACAGTAAGGTATTTCCCGACTTCTTCTTCCTTTATGAATGACTTGCCTCCCACCCGGTTAGTTCTGCTTATCTTTTCCGGCAAGCTTGAAATACCTTCAGGATTATGACACCAGCGGCAGGCAAGAGGACAACCCTTCATGAAGAAAGTCACCCTGATGCCGGGACCATCGTGCACAGAATATCGTTTAACGCTGAAAATCAAGCCTTCCATGAGAAGTAAAAAGTAAAAAGTAAAAAGTGAAAAGTGAAAAGAAAGTAACTGGCAGATCAGCGGGGATTCCGCATTTCACAAGGAATAGAACATCAGGCAGCAGTAAAGGCGTTTCCCAAGTCGCTGCATCATGAATTTATGTCTTAAAGCTGCAAGCATCACAGTACAATTACGAACGCAAGTTAATTTATTTAAATTGAACTGATACATAATATAATAAAGATTTAATCGTTATTTTTATAACAGTTCCCGTGTATACAAATGAAGTGCCTGCTTACCTTATTATGCTTGCTTTTTGTTTCTGTCATGCTCTTTTCACAAGGTGGTTCAAGGCATACAATAAGCGGCTTTGTCCATGAAGATGTAAGCAGTGAATCACTCACGGGTGTAAATATCTATCTTCCTGATAATAAAACAGGTACAGTTACAAATAATTATGGTTTCTATTCAATAACAATTGAAGGAAAGTGTGCAATCCTTGTTTTTTCCTATATAGGATATTCAACTGATACAGTAAGAGTAAACCTTGAAAGTGACACGGAACTCAATATCGATCTGAAACCAAATGTAATGCTTGGTGAAGTGACTGTAGCGGCAAGCAGGCAGGATAAACAAAGCGAATCGGCTAAAATGAGCTCAGTCAGGATTAATGTATCCCAGGCAAAGAACATCCCATCACTTCTCGGCGAAAAAGACATTCTCAAAGTTATTCAGCTTATGCCGGGAGTACAGAAAGGCACAGAGGGCAGCAGCGGTTTCTATGTAAGAGGTGGCGGGCCCGATCAGAATCTCATAATCCTCGACGATGCGGTAGTCTATAATGCAAGTCATCTTTTCGGCTTCTTCTCAATCTTTAACGGAGATGCACTCAAAAGCGCCGAGCTGACTAAGGGAGGATTTCCTGCAAGGTATGGCGGCAGACTGTCGTCGGTGCTTGACATGAGCATGAAGGACGGAAATAAGGAAGAATGGCATGGAGAGGGAGGTATAGGACTGATTTCGTCGCGGCTGACAGTTGAAGGGCCACTGAAGAAAAACAAATCATCAATTCTGCTTTCAGGCAGAAGAACTTATGCGGACCTTCTCCTGCGTCCGATCCTCAAAGCCATGGATGAGCAGAATACAGGTTATTATTTCTATGATCTCAATGCAAAGGTAAATTACGATTTCGGAAGGAACAATAAGCTATACCTGAGCGGCTACTTCGGAAAAGACAAATTCTATATAAAAAACAACAGTCATGATATAAAGGAAAATGCCGGCTTCCTGTGGTCAAACAGCACCGGCACATTGCGATGGAACCATTTATTCAGCAACAAACTGTTCTCAAACACATCGATAATATACAGCAATTATACATTCAGCATCTTTGACAACTATACATATCTTCCTGAAAATAAAGATTTTCATGCTAAATATTACTCAGGCATTACTGACTACAGCCTTAAATTCGACCTTGATTACCTGCCGGGTACGAACCACACTGTAAAAGCCGGATTTTTAGCATGTTCGCACCAATTCAGACCTTATGCCTACGTTGAAAATGATCTGAATTCAAATGTCCATAAACGGGATAGTAAATTAACAAGCGGAATCGAATCGGCAGCCTATGCTGAAGACACCTGGCAGCTGCTTCAGAATCTTAAAATAAACGGTGGCATACGATACAGCCATTTCCTGGCATCTTCGAAACAGTACCTGTATCTTGAGCCAAGGCTCTCAGTGGCATGGAGGCCGTCAGGCGACCTGGCATTAAAGGCATCGTACAGCGAAATGAACCAGTATATTCACCTGATCTCAAATACCGGTATCAGCCTTCCGACAGACCTGTGGGTTCCGACAACCGACCGTGTCAGACCACAGCATTCCCGGCAGGGAGCTATAGGATTTGTAAAAGATCTCGCTGATCCCGAACTCGAACTTTCCGTGGAAGGCTACTACAAAACGATGAATAATGTACTGGGTTACAAGGAAGGCGCAACCTTTCTTGATTTCGGCGACCCTGCCTCATCATCTGAAGTGAGCTGGGAGAATAATGTAACTGAAGGAAGAGCATGGTCCTACGGAACAGAACTCCTGCTTCAGAAAAAAAACGGCAGGCTGACCGGCTGGATAGGCTATACACTTTCATGGACCCAGATGCAGTTCGATTCACTTAATTTCGGAAAGAAATTCTACGCAAAATACGACAGGAGGCACGACATCTCACTTGTTGGCGTTTACCGGGTGAACGACAGAATAACAATCTCCGGAACATGGGTGTATGGTACAGGAAACGCAGTAACTATCCCATCTTCAGCCTACTACACCTCCATACATTCGTTTACCCCACGCAATCCATCATACCCCGGAGGAGGCCTGGCGGGAATTATGGGAATTTATGCAAAAGACTTTGGAGAAAAGAACAACTTCAGGATGGGTGCATATCACAGGCTTGATGCTGGCATTCAGTTTCATAAACAAAAGAAACACATTGAAAGGGTGTGGGAGTTTTCTGTTTATAATGCCTATAATCACAAGAATCCATTTTATTACTATACCGAAACAGTGACGAAGGATAATAAGGACTATGGCATTCTGAGGCAGGTTACCCTTTTTCCCATAATACCGTCATTCACTTATTCACTTAAGTTTTGAAGATGAAGCTATATTCACTCATATTGACAACAGCAGTATTGCTTCTGCTTCAGGGTTGTGAAATAGCACTCGACACTGACAAGGTCCCCCGGTTTGAGTCGAAGCTTGTTGTTACAGCCTTCCTTGAGCCTGAAAAAGATGTCAATACTTTCAGAGTATCAGTAAACCAGCCTATTTTCGGGGATCTCGGAACAGTAAATCAGTCAGGAAACATAAGAGCCTTTATTTCGGATGGAGAGAAGGAAATTGAGCTTAACAGCCAAAACGAAGTGATTTATTTCAGTTATGAGGATATGAAGATAGTACCGGGAGGGAAATACTTCCTAAGGGTAAGCAGCGACCTGGGAATGGAGGCAAAATCAGAGTGCACCGTACCCTATATTTTTGATTTAAAGGCAGTTGTCGACACCTTTACAGTTGTCACCAAAACAGATGGCATGCTGCTCAAACAGTTCAAAGGTGAATTTGCCTTCAGCGATTCATCGGGATATGAGAATTATTACCGGGTCTTTGCCCGGCTAACAACATATAAGAAATATTCATCAGGAGGTGACACTTACAAAGGAGATTCATTCCTGTCGGATGGAACACAACTGCTCACTGATAAATCAGCCGGTCCGGACGGAAGGTTGAAAATACCATTGAACATAGGCATTTATCCGGCTTTTTACGACTCTGCTTTTCTAAAGATATATGTAATGAATACAGAAAAATCATATTATCTGTATCATAAATCAATAGAAAATTATGAAGATGGCGAAAATCCTTTTGCCGAACCAACGCCAATTTATTCGAACATTGAAGGAGGACTCGGAATATTTGCCTCCTGTGTAACTGATTCTGTTATCTTTCGCCTCAGATGATCTGGCAGCAATATTGCCACCATGCTAAACCGCTCATTATAATAGCTTTACATACATTAACACAAAATTAACAAATCATTAACCATAAAGGCTGCAACATTTCTGAATTATCAACGTCTATAGTATGTAAATAAGTTCCCAAAAAATCGCCGTCCGGCGAATTCTACGATCAGGTTTAGGTAAATCACAGAAAGACACCTCCCCGGTGTCTTTCTTCATTTATATTTTTGTATTTTGTGCTATAATTGCAAAACTACCTAACCAAAATTAATATGAAACACTTTTTACTGATAGTTGCACTCACAATTATCTCAGTCACAGCTTGTAAGAACAGTGAAATGAACGAGAATCCCTTCCTGAATGAAAAATATGGCACTCCCTTTGAGGTTCCGCCATTTGAAAAGATCAAGGCAGAATATTACATGCCAGCCTATCTGAAAGGCATTGAAGAACAAAAAAAGGAGATAAGGGATATAATTACAAATAAGCAGGTACCTGATTTTGAAAATACAATCAAAGCGCTGGAATACAGTGGAGCGCTGCTGACAAAAGTAGGCAGGGTATTTGGCGCCCTTAACTCGGCAAATACAAATGACACTCTTCAGAAGATAAACAAGGAGTTGTCACCAATACTATCCAGGCACAGGGATGATATAAACCTTAATGATACACTGTTCATGAGGGTTAAGGCAGTTTATGAAAACCGTGAGAAGTACAACCTTACAGAAGAAGAAAAGAAAGTACTTGAAGATACATATAAGAGCTTTATAAGAAACGGTGCAGCTTTATCAGCGGAAGATAAGGATAAACTGCGCAGGATTAACGAAGAACTATCACTGCTCTCAGTACAGTTTGGCCAGAACCTGCTAGCAGAAACTAATGAATTTAAGCTTGTTATCGACAAGAAGGAGGACCTCTCAGGCCTGCCTGAAGGACTTATTACTACTGCTGCCCAGACAGCAAAAAACATGAAAATGGACGGGAAATGGGTATTTACTATACAGTATCCCATAATGGAACCATTCCTGAAATACTCTGACAGGAGAGAACTGAGAGAGAAGCTCTTCACTGGTTATTTCATGAAAGGCGACAATGACAACAAGTATGATAACAAAACAATAATTGCCAGGATAGCAAACCTGAGAGTTGAAAGGTCAAAATTACTCGGATACAAAAGCTATGCAGATTTTGTGCTTGAGCGTAACATGGCCAAAACACCCGAACGTGTAAAGGAATTCCTTGGTCAGGTCTGGGCAGCTGCCACTCCTGTAGCCATAGCTGAAGCAGCAGAACAACAGGAACTTATTAAGAAAGAGGGCGGTAAATTCAAACTTGAGCCCTGGGACTGGTGGTTTTATACTGAAAAAATTAAGAAGGCAAAATATGACCTTGATGATGAACTCACCAGACCATATTTTATGATTGACAATGTGATTTCAGGTATGTTTTATGTTGCTAACCAACTCTACGGACTTGAATTCTCAACAAGAAATGACATCCCAAAATATCATCCTGATGTAAAAACTTATGAAGTTAAAAGAAACGGACAACATGTAGGCATACTGATGATCGACAACTATCCGCGTGCCTCAAAGAGAAACGGTGCATGGTGTGGCGCCTACAGGGGACAAAGCAGGGACAGGGATGGAAAAATGATTACTCCGCTTGTAACAATGGTTACAAATTCAACGCCTCCAACCGGTGACAAACCTTCACTCCTGACAGCTGATGAGGCTAGTACACTCTTCCACGAATTTGGTCATGCCCTGCATCAGTTACTGTCAAACTCAACTTATCCGGGAGTGTCGGGAACATCAGTGCCACGCGATTTCGTTGAACTGCCATCACAGATAATGGAACACTGGGTGCTTGAGCCTGAGGTGCTGAAAGTTTATGCAAAACATTACCAGACTGGCGAAGTTATACCGGCAGAACTTGTCGAAAAACTTGACAAGGCAAGCAAATTCAATACAGGTTTTGCAACAGTTGAATATCTTGCCGCATCACTTCTTGACATGGAATATCATTCTCTTACTGAACCTGTTGCGAACCTCGATATAAGATCCTTTGAGAAGACTGCGATGGACAAATACGGTTTGATTCCTGAAATAAAGCCTCGCTACAGGTCAACATATTTTAACCATATCTGGGCTTCAGGATATGCTGCAGGATATTATGCCTACATGTGGTCGGAAATACTTGATGCAGATGCCTTCCAGGCTTTCAAAGAAACGGGTAACATATTTAATAAGGAGATTGCAGCCAGGTTTGAAAAGGAAATACTCTCAAAAGGAGGCACAAGGGATCCTCTTCAGATGTATGTTGCATTCAGGGGAAAAGAACCGGGAATTGATGCCCTGCTCATAAACCGTGGCCTGAAATAGTTTATATGAAAAGTACGGGGAGGCTGATTATTCTTCTGCTCCTGCTGGCGATTACATATCCGGCTTCAGCGGTACCGGTTCCTGTTGCTGAAAAAGGCATCATCGATCTCAGAAAATTTAACAGCTCTGAAGATTTTATGGTAAACCTCAACGGTGAATGGGAATTTTACTGGAATAAGATGCTTCACCCCCGTGATTTTGAAAACTATACAATAAAGCCTCCTTATTACGGGAAGGTTCCGTCCTACTGGACTGACTACAGCAAAGAGGTGCCTGCAGAGAAGTTCGGCTATGCAACTTACAGGCTTACAGTACTTTTACCTCAGGGACTGGACAAATCACTCGGCATTGACCTGCCTGTTTTTGATTCATCGTACGACATTTACATCAATGGAGAATACTATGGCGGCAATGGTGTTCCGGGGAAATCAGCTGATGAAACGGTACCTGAATACAAAAGGAATTTTTACCGTCTCCGGACAACAGCCGACACACTGACAGTAATAATTAATGTTTCCAATTTTAACCATCGCCGTGGAGGTTTCTGGCTGCCGGCAAGGCTTGGCACTTTTTCACTTGTGCAGAGAAAGCTTGCCAGCAGCTGGGCTTGGCAATGGGCAGTTATGAGTGTGCTGCTTGCTTTTTCTTTATTTTTTCTTTTCTTTTATCTTATATCAAGAAGGGAGAAAGAAACCCTGTTTCTCAGTATTGCAACAATATGCCTGGCGGTAAGGCCGCTGTTCACTACCCATATACTTATAAATAATATCATAGCTATGCCATGGGAGTGGATAGTCCGGTTTGAATACCTGGGTCTGTTTACATTAATAATATCCTGGGTATGGTTCCTTAATTGCATATATCCTTCAAGGCATTTAAGAATTACAGGTAAACTGCTCAATGTCATCTTCGGGCTGGCTGCAATATTTACTCTTTTTGCCCCTGTCAGAATATTCAGCTATACAATATTTCTGTATTACCCCTCAATGTTCCTGCTTATAGGATATCCGCTGATAATGAGCTTTAGCGGGCTCCTTAAAAGAAAATTGTTTGACATACTTTATTTCAGCGCCTTCGTTCTTCTGTTTTTCGGAGGAATACATGACATACAGGTTGCAAGCGGAAAAATTCAGAGCTCCACAGGCTATATACTTACTTATTTCATCCTGCTTTTTGTTTTTATACAAGCAGGTCTTCTGTTGTATAAATGGGTCATTTCATTCAGGGAGAATGAAAGGCTGAGGAATGATCTTGAATTCATGAACAGAAACCTTGAAAAGATCGTTGAAGAGAGAACGCAGGAGATAATAATAAGGAATCAGGAGAGCGAGAAGCAGAATGCCATGATCGCCCTTCAGAATAAGAAATTGTCAGAAACGATACAGATGAAGAACAGGATTTTCTCCCTTATAGCACACGATCTGAGAAGTCCTGTTGTAAACATCCTCTACCGGCTTAACCTGCTCAAGGAAAAGGAATACCGCGAAGAATATGAATCATTCTGCAATTCCTCAATTGAGTATGCCCAGATGGTTATAAACCTGCTCGAAAATATGCTTGTCTGGGGAAGAGAACAGGAGGACAAAATAAAATACACTCCTGAAAGACAGGATCTTGCAAACCTCATCCTTACAAACCTCAGTATATTCAAGGAAACAGCCGATAAAAAGGATATAGCAGTTAATTTCACTCAGGTTGGCAGTCCTGTAGCATATTTTGACAAGGATCTTCTTGACATTATAATCCGTAACATACTATCAAATGCTGTTAAATATACCTACCGCGGCGGAAGGATAAGTATTCTTCTTAAGGACAAGAGTTCGACAAATGAGGGCGTCATGCTGAAGATATGTGACAATGGAGTGGGAATACCTCAGGACAAGCAGAAAAAACTCTTTACAACTGAGGATATTGAAAGCACCTGCGGAACAGAAAATGAAAAAGGTACAGGGCTTGGTCTGAAGCTGTGCCACGACCTGATAAGGATAAATAAGGGGACAATAAGCATTGAAAGTGATCCTGGTGAGGGAACCTGCTTCCTGATCACCCTGCCTTCATAAGCTCATCCTAATCATCAATAAGGTCTGAGAGCTTTTTCCTGTTTAAAATTTTAATATGCTTGCCGCTTGCCTCAATAATTCCCTCCTCTTCCATATCGCCAAGCGCCCTGGCAATTGAAGGGCGTGCAACACCAAAATAATCAGCAAGTTCACTCTGTGTCATTCCAAATGTTACAGAATTACCTGAAGACCCGGCACTCTGAAGAATATAATGTGCAAGCTTGCCTTTTATTGTTTTGAAATTCAGGAATTTAATCTTCTCCGACAAAAACTGTGACCTGTTTGATATAAGGTCAAGGAAATTAGTAAGTATCCTGTCATTCCGCATAAGCAGAGCCATAAAGGCACTTTTCTCTATAACAAGAAGTTCACCGTCAGATTGTGCTATAACATTCACAGGAAATCTGTTCCTGTTACCGAAAATAAAGGCCGAAGCAAGGGCTCCTGATGCAGGTATGTCCTCAATCTTAATCACCCTGCCCGCAAAATCGACCATTTCCCCCTTTACAAGACCACTCATGACAATTATTAAGGAATTTACCTGATCACCCTGCTGGGCAATAAGGCTGCCTGCCCTGAATTTTCTGACCTTATAGGAAACATTTCCCAGTATGGTTTCTACTTCATCAGTAGTGAGCCCTTTAAAAACCTGGGCTTGTTGAAGCTTGTCATAATCCATCACGACTTGTTTTACAGATTTGTTTTCAAATTTAATTACATTTGATTCCTTAAAAAAATACAGATGAGAAAATATACCCTGATAATCGGCCTGCTGATAATTATTTCTGCAATAAACCTCAATGCGCAGGATGACAATGAGAAACAATTACTTAAGCAATTTCATTCAATCACAAGCGAAGAAATGTCGGGATGGCTTGAGAAACTATGCTCGCCTGAATTCAACGGAAGGCTTTCAGGCACACCTGAATTCGTGGCAAGCGCTGAATGGGTGGCATCAAAACTTAAGGAATGGAACATAAAACCTGCCGGAGACAACAATTCATATTTTCAATGGTTTAAATGGCCATATACTATTGTTAATGAGACTGGCAGTCTGACACTTAACCTCAGGCTCAGTGACGGATCAGTAATCAGGAAGAATTACCAGTATCCGGATGATTTCTATCCGGGGATGAACTCCGGGTCAGGTGAAATTACTGCCGAAGTTGTTTTTGTGGGATTCGGAGTTACTGCACCTGAACTGAATTATGATGATTACAAAGGAATTGATGTAAAAGGTAAAATAGTCCTTATGAACAGGGATGTTCCGCATACCGATCCAAGGAATCCCGAATATAAAAAATGGGTTGCCTATTGCTATCACCAGTACAAGCTTGAAAATGCAGTAAGGCATGGCGCGGTCGGAATGCTCTATATTGACGGAGCCAGCGCCAATCCCAATATTACTTATGATCCTTCAATAATTGTATGCGGTATAGGCCCTCAGCCACTTGAGGATATCTTTGCCGGGATTAAAACCACAAATAAGGCATTAATAGAAAAGATACGGGCTTCATTCAAACCTTCCTCATTCAATACAGGCAAGGTTATGACAATTAAAGCAAACACAACAAGGGTAAATGAAGGCCGTGCCTGCAACGTTATCGGTTATATCGAAGGCACTGATCCGGTGCTTAAGAACGAAGTAATACTTATTGGAGGACATCTTGATGCAGTTGGTAACGCCGGAAGAGTAGTAAACGGCGCTCTTGACAATGGAAGCGGTGTTGTGGATATCATGGGAGCTGCTAAAGCGCTTTCACAATCAGGAATTAAAACTAAAAGATCAATAGCCTTCATTTTTATCGGAGGAGAGGAAGTTGGACTGATAGGGAGTAAAGTTTATACTGCAAATCCCTCATTCCCGGTCGGGAAAAGCGTAGTCTTCATTAATCTCGATATGGTCGGAAACGGAACCGGCTTCTATGTCAGTGCAGGCAGCTCATACAAGGAATATCTGAAGTACTTCGAACAGGCTAATGCAAAGTACATACACAGGCCTATGAGAACTGCTGCCCCGGAAGCAGGCGAATATTATGGCAGGCCACGAAGCGATGAAGTCGTTTTCAGGACAGCAGGATTCAGAACAATGGCAATGTGGACAACAGAAGCCACAAAAAAGGTATACTACCATCTTCCGGGCGATGATCCTGATGCTGTAACAATAGACATTATGGAAGATGTTGCGAAAATGATTTATCTGGCCCTTACTGAAATGGCTAATGATCCGGAAATTAAATTCTGAAAAAATATAAAATTGTAACATTTGTTACATTTTATTTTTACTGCCCCCTTCATCTTTGCAGCAGAAACTTAAAAAAACAATTATGCTGCGTGATATTATTAAAATAGATGAAAGCCTGTGCAACGGATGTGGTATCTGTGTTCCGAACTGTCATGAAGGAGCTCTTCAGGTAATTGACGGAAAAGTAAGACTTGTAAGCGAACTGATGTGCGATGGCCTTGGCGCCTGCATAGGGCATTGTCCTGAAGGCGCGATCACTATTGAGAAAAGGGAAGCTGAACCATATAACGAAACAAAGGTCATTGAACAAATGGCTGCAATGGGTGTGAACACAATTACAGCCCATCTTATCCATCTCAAGGAGCATGGTGAAACCGCTTTCCTGAAAGAAGGAGTGAGCTGGCTCAAAGCCAACAGGGATAAACTGAACTTCAATCCCGATGAGATTTTCAGCAAGGTTCATAATCATGG
>CAZEYY010000117.1:0-11893 GCA_964516485.1 uncultured Rikenellaceae bacterium | reverse complement strand
GACACAAAATATACAGGGAATTGTATGGTAACGATCCTGAATTACTTAAGGAACAGTCGCTTCGCTATACAAACCTGCTCAACACTTTTGTCAGCTTCTCAGGTGCCACTGAACCATACTTTTTCAGTTCACCAGGCCGTACAGAGATAGGGGGTAACCACACTGATCATAATCTCGGGAGAGTACTGGCCGGGGCTGTAAACCTTGATAATGTTGCGATTGCTGCAAAAAGCAATTCAAATGTTGTGAGAATTGATTCAGTTGGCTATCCGGGATTCAGTGTCAATCTGTCTGAACTTAAACCTGTAAAGGAGGAACTGTATTCATCTGCTGCTATAGTAAGGGGAGTAGCTGCAAAACTGAAAGAAAGAGGTTTCATAATCGGAGGTTTTGATGCGGTGATAGACGGCAGGGTACCCAAGGGATCGGGATTAAGTTCTTCAGCCTCCTTTGAAGTGCTTATCGGAGCAATTTTCAGTCACCTGTTCAATAATGGTACTCTCGATCCTATTGACAATGCACTGACAGGCCAGTATGCTGAGAATCATTTTTTTGGAAAACCCTGCGGCCTAATGGATCAGACTGCCTGCTCGTGCGGGGGACTTGTGACAATTGATTTTGAAGATCCGCTGAACCCGGTTGTAAGAAAGATAGACTTTGATTTTCTGTCGACAGGTTTTGACCTGATAATTACTGATACCGGTGGAAGCCATGATAATCTTACTCCGGAATATGCAGCTGTTTTTAATGAGATGAAGGCTGTTGCTGAGGTATTTGGATTGAAAGTCCAGAGGCAGCTGACAATAGAGAAGATAATAGATTCTATTCCCCGTTTAAGGGAAAGCACAGGTGACAGGGCAATACTGAGAGCTTTTCATTTTCATGGTGATAACAACAGGGTTGTAAGGCAGGTTGAGGCTCTTGAGAAGAATGATTTTTCTTCCTTTCTCTCGATGGTGACAGAATCAGGCTACAGCTCCTATATGTATAATCAGAATATTTATACTGTCAGCAATGTTCATGACCAGGGGGTTGCACTTGGTCTCGTGCTAAGCGAGTTCATTCTCAGGGGAAAAGGTGCGTGGAGAGTGCATGGTGGAGGTTTTGCAGGCACTATTCAGGCCTTTGTTCCTTCTGAGCTGACAAGCCGGTATATTGAAACTCTTGAACATGCATTCGGAAAAGGAGCCTGTCATAAGCTTTTCATCAGGGAAAAGGGATCTGTAAAGCTCGGTTTTTAATATTTAAGCATAAACTGTTATTTTTTTTCATATTATAAGTAGAAAAATGAATTAAATTTGAAATTTTAATAATTTCATTTCTTATTATGATTGTTCGGAAGTTTTCTCTTGACAAAAGCAAGATAAAAGTACTCCTCCTTGAAGGGGTTCATGAAAATGCTGTGAAACATTTCACAGAGAATGGTTATACCAACATTGAGTGTCTTAAGGAAGCCCTCTCAGGTGATGAACTGAATGAGAAACTGGTTAATACTCATATAATTGGAATACGAAGCAGGACTGAGCTGAGAGAGCTTTCTCTTGAAAATGCTCACAAACTGTTTGCAATAGGCTGTTTCAGCATTGGTACAAACCAGGTAGATACACATGTAGCTAAAATGAGGGGTGTCCCGGTTTTTAATGCTCCCTTTTCAAATACCCGTTCTGTTGCTGAAATGGTCATTGCAGAATGCATAATGCTTATGAGAGGCATACCTGAACGCAATGCACTTGCTCATAACAGGATATGGATGAAGTCTCTCAATAATTCTGTTGAAGTAAGGGGTAAAAACCTCGGCATAATTGGCTATGGCCATATCGGATCGCAGGTTTCAATACTTGCTGAAGCCATGGGGATGCATATCTACTATTATGATATTGTAAAAAAGCTTAGTCTTGGTAATGCAAGACCTGTACCTTCTCTGGCCGAACTCCTTAAAGTTGCTGATACTGTGACAATTCATGTTCCTTCAACAGAACTTACAAAGAACATGATTTCAGTTGAAGAGCTGGCCATTATGAAGAAAGGTGCCTGTCTGATAAATGCCTCACGAGGTGATGTGGTTGATTATAAGGCTGTTGTTGCAGCCCTTAAATCAAAGCAGCTTGCAGGCGTTGCCGCCGATGTTTTTCCTGAAGAGCCTTCATCAAATGACGAACCTTTCATCTCTGAACTTCAGGAATTCAACAATGTGATTCTCACTCCTCATATTGGCGGCAGCACACTTGAGGCGCAGGCAAATATTGGGATGGAGGTTGCTGAAAAGCTTGTTAATTACAGTGATACAGGTTCAACTATAGGGGCTGTGAATTTTGTTGAGATCTCACTGCAACCTAATAATTCCGGACAGAGGTTCCTTCATATTCACAGGAATGTCCCTGGCGTGCTAAGGGAACTGAATAACTTCTTTGCATCGAGGAGCATAAATATTTCTGCTGAATTTCTGCAGACTGATCCTGAAATTGGTTATGTTATTATGGAGACGGAGAGTGAGTTTAACGCCTCGGTTCTCAATGATCTGAAGAAAATTCCTCATACAATAAGAGCAAGGATTCTGCATTGATTTCATAAGCGATATGCTTTAGTTAAAAAATGTTTGCACCATTTATGAGACCAAAGGCTTGACGGGCAGTTGTTTGTCAGCTAATTACATGAACAGGATAATCAATATAGCATTTTTGATTGTTTCAGGCTTATTTATTCTGCCTGTTCCCTGTAATAGTCAGGAATTCTCATTCAGGGAGTACGGAGTGAGGGAGGGGTTACCACAGAGTGAAGCCAGTATTTTATACCAGGACAGCAGGGGATTCCTGTGGATTGCTACAAGAAACGGGCTTTCAAGGTTTGACGGGATAGATTTTGAAAACTACCATGTTAAAGATGGCCTGCCAGACAATAAGGTTGTTCATGTTTTTGAAGACTCTGGACAAAAACTATGGGTACTTAACCGACAGGGAGTCTCATTGTATACCGGAGACAGATTTCAGTACTTTCCAGGGAATGGTGATCTTGCAGAATACTCATTTTCAGGGAATCCTTATCCCGGAGTAAAACCTTCATCGGCATATTTTCTTGGTACAGACTTAGGAAATGACAAGGATTCAAGGATGCGGATTGTTTATTTTGAAGACGGAAAGTACTATGATTTCTCTTCCCGGTTTCCCGGTCTTGACACCCTCAAGGTAGATGATTTTTGCTATATAAATTCTTCAGAGGAATTACTTATACTTTTTAAAAATCAGTTGTTTCTGTGGAAAAACCAGCATCTGAAAAAACTTCCGGTTAATGATGTTAAAAAGATTTATGGCAGGGAAGGAATTGTATCAGTAATGTCAGGAGACAAAACCTTTGCTTACAAAAATGAACGCTTCATTTCTCATCTGAATCATGAAGCTGCCAGGCATGGAATTGCACGACTTCATGGTAATAATAAATTGATTGTCAGTTATCTGGATTCTTCAAGGAATTTAGTGATCCCTCTTCAGTTCAAGGCAACAGATGCATTTACTGACAGGGAAGGAACAGTCTGGCTATCATCGGAAAGCAATATTTACAGGTTGCTTTCACCTGCTTTCAGGCAATGGAGTCATGAAGAAATGAGAATGTCAACACCATGGGCAATCTGTCCTGACAGAAAAGGGAATCTCTGGATTGGATCACTGTTTGGAGATCTGAGATACTTCAACGGATCGGAGTTCATCGAGGAAAACAGGTTTCGAAAGGTGCTGGGTAATAATTCTGTATTCTATAAAGGGAGCAGGCTCATGTCAAATGGCCAGTCATGGATATCTGCAAACACAAACATACTTATATGTGATGAAGGCAGGTTTAGCGTTCTGAAGGAACTTCAGAGCACTCAGATTTGCTATATCTATGAAGATACAGATAATGGACTTGTAATGGTGGGATCAGACAAAGGACTTTATACCATAAGGGGCAGGGAAATTTCCCTGAATCCTCATTTTATTGATTCTGAATTTGGAGTAATTGAGGGGATAACAAAGGATGATAACGGTGCATACTGGCTCTCAGGGCATAACGGCCTGTTAAAAATGGAAGATACAGCTCTAACGAAAATAAATGAATACCTGTTGCCTGAAGTCTTCACATATACGATAGAAAAAGACAGGTCCGGAGGCTTATGGGTTTCATCAGAAACAGGACTGTATTTTAAATCAAAGAACGCAGATACCTTTCGTCTTGCTCTTCCTGAGGCTGTAAACCAACCTGTAAATGCAATTAAAGTACTGAATGATAATTATATGCTTGCCGGCAGAATAACTGATATCTGCCTGATTGACCTGGATAAATTTTATAATGGGGCTGAAATTTATTATAAGTTATTCGACAGAACTGACGGGTATCCCGGTACTGAAGTTCTTGATAACGGAATAGTCAGGGGATCGGATGAAAGATTATGGATACTTACTTCTGAAAATCTTGTTGAGTTCAATCAGACCTTGCTCTGGAAAAATACTTTACCTCCTAAACTGAATATAACAGGTTTTTTTTTCGAGACAGATTCCCAGACCTGGCAACCGGTAAAAACAGGTGAATTCTATTATGGGATACCCTCTGATATTGTTCTGAGCAGGAATCAGCACAGGATCAGAATAACATTTAATGGCATTTCTTCCTCAAATCCCGATAAGGTGAAATACAGTTATATGATCGAGGAATTGGATATGAAGTGGTCCACTCCCTCTGAACGAAGGGAAGTTGTATTCAGGAATCTTCGAAGCGGCACTTATAATTTCAAACTGAAAGCAATAAATGCAGATGGATTTGAAACTATTGAACCATTGAATTTTAAGTTTACAATTCAAAAGGCTTTCCGTGAAACAGCCTTCTTCTATCTGCTTCTTGTTGCAGGAATAATTATTGCTACAATCCTGCTGACAAAAAATCTGATTAGGAGGAACAACATGATCCGGGAGGAAAAGCAAAAGCTGCGGTCTGAGCTTCTGAGGTTGCAGATGAGTAATTTTCTCAGTGAATTTGACCCTCATTTTACTTTCAATGCCATTTCATCGGTAGGTTCCCTCATAATGAATAATGACAGGCAGAGCGCTTATCTTTATCTTACCAGGCTGTCTTCTCTTTTAAGAGCTTCATTAAGAGACAGTACCACAATGCTTAAAACAATTTCTGAGGAACTCGATTTTGTAAGGAACTACTGTGAACTCCAGAAACTAAGATTCGGCAACAGGTTTGATTACCATATAAGAGTCGGGGAAGATGTTGATCTTAATAAGCTGATACCAAAAATGACTATTCAGACTTTTGTTGAAAATGGTATTAAGCATGGCATTGAAAATAAGAAAAGCGGAGGGGCTGTTGAAGTTGTAATACTTCATATAAAAGGATATCATAAATTCCTTATCAGGGACAATGGAGTGGGGCGTGCAGCAGCTGATAAAATAAAATCAGCGAGTACAGGTATTGGCATACGGACAGTAAGCAGGATCTTCGAGATCATAAATATGTATAACAAAACTGAATCAACCCTGGAGATAAGAGATCCTGATACAGATGTATTCTCTTCAGGTACCGAGGTTGTTATAACAATTCCCGACAATTATTCCTTCAGCATTAGTGAAACAGATCTCATTGATTTTGACAACTAGAGAATAAAGCATCCCTGTTTTGTCTTTGCACTTTTATTTCATCTGTTTTTTGTGCAAATTTGTAGATACTTCTGAATAAACGGTAAAACAATGGATAATGCAATACTTAAAACTTTTATTGTTGAAGATGAACAGAAGTCACTGGACCTGCTCACTGAGCTGATTATCTCAACAGGCAATGCCACAGTAACAGGCTCAACAACTAATCCGGAGGAAGCTGTTGATATGATAAGCAGGCTGAGACCTGATGTTGTCTTCCTGGATGTCAAGATGCCCGGGAAAAGCGGCTTTGAAGTGCTTGATGATCTTGCCGGTGCAAGTTCCCTGAATCCGTTTATTATTTTCACAACCGCCTATGATGAGTTTGCTGTGAAGGCCTTTGAATATGCCGCCTTTGATTATCTTCTGAAACCCATTGATCCTGAGCGGCTTTCGATGACAATTTCGCGTTGTTTGGCAAACAGGCACCTGGGTTCACTTCAGAATTCAGGAAAACTGTCAGGAGCTCTTAAAAAACTTATATACCGTAATATTTCAGGCATTGTTATTATTGACCCTGCAGAAGTAGTATATGTTGAAGCTGCAGGTAACTATTCATGTTTCAAAATGAATGACGGACGGCAGGAAACAGTAACAATCTCTCTGGGTAAGATTGAGGAGCAGTTGCAGCCTGATATCTTTTTCAGAACAGGCCGTACTTATATCATCAATCTCAATTATCTGAAGAAAGTTAATTCGAAGAAAAGAGAATGTATTCTGCACTCAAACTCACATGATTTCAGATGTGATATCTCTTATGACAAGATCAGGATACTGCTTGACCGGCTGAACAATGACTGATTGATTTTTGTTTGCTTTCAAGTGACATGAACCGATCAGAATACATATTCTGCTTTAAGGGCAAAATATTCTGCATGACAGGTATATTCCTTTTTGTCATTGTTCTTCCAGTTTTTTCTGCCCTTTCTCCAGACTCAGATACAAGCTTGCAGAAACGAATCAGGATCTTGTATGGTTATTACCAGCAGGGCTTTGTTCTTCCGACAAACCAGTTTGTAAGAGGCAATAATATTAAGCAGCAGCCAATTAATAATTACGGGGCAGTGTCTGCAGGCCTGTCATGGCAGACCACTGGTGCCAGACAATGGGAGCAGTTATGGAACTACCCGCGTCTTGGAGCAGGTTTTTACAAACCCCTGTTCCCAGATGCAGCTTATCTTGGCAATCCGGCAGGAATGTATGGTTCAATGGCCTTCGCACTTAAAAGATGGACCAGTTCAGTAATATTTTTCGAGACAAGCCTTGGATTTCAGTTTAACTGGAATTCCTATCTGGAAGACAAATATAACCTTGCTATTGGTGCAAGGCAGAGTATTTCGTTTTCTACAGCTTTTTTACTGGAGAAAAAATTATGGAAAGGATTAAGGGCTTCACTGGGAGCAGGATTCGTTCATTTCTCAAATGGTTCCCTGAAGATTCCGAATCTTGGAATTAATGTTTTTACCCCAAGGATAGGTCTGGAGTATTCTTTTGATGACATTGACAGTAAGTTCATTTACAGGGAGTTGCCTGAGTTTTCGAAAAAGCGGGAATATAACCTCTCAGCTTTCACCGGGGTAAGAAATATTCTTTATTATGGCGACAATGTTGATTCTCTTACCCAGCGTCGCGGAGTTTATTACAAATGCTACGGGCTGGCATTTACATATAATTACCAGGTAAGCCATAAGTCAAAATTCGGAATAGGAATCATGGCTGATTACCTTGGTTATGTAAATTCGACTATAAGCTCTTCGGATGGCATGCTAATTCCAAATCCTGCTTCATTTAAGGAAGGATTTGAAGTAAGTATATTTCCCTCTTATGAATTGGTGATAAACAGAGCGTCTGTTATACTTCAGCCGGGATTTTATCTTTACCGGGCTGATTATCCTGAAAAATCGCCTGTATCCTATCAGAGAATAGGCCTGAAATATTACATAACTGACAACCTGAACCTGGGTCTTAACATGAGGGCACATTACTGGTCAATAGCCGATTTCATAGAATGGAATATCGGATACAGTTTTCGTTAAGTGTCTGAAATACACTTAATAAGCAGGTGGGCCGGCTGAATAAAGTTAGAATTTAAGGTTCCCTAGTCTTTCCATTGCCTTTATAACACTCTCCTTCGATGCAAAGGAGGAGAATCGGAAATATCCTTCGCCTGAAGGGCCGAATCCCGATCCTGGAGTTCCAACAACATTAGCCTTATTCAGAAGTTTGTCGAACAGGTCCCATGATTTAATTCCCCTTCCTGAATTTACCCAGACGTATGGAGCGTTTATCCCACCGTAAACCTTAAAACCAAGATTTGCAAGACTCTCCCTGAGGATTGCCGCATTGTTCATGTAATAATCAATAGTGGCTTTAACTTCCTTCCGGCCCTCAGCAGTATAAATCGCTGCAGCTGCCCTCTGTACAGGATATGATACGCCGTTGAATTTTGTTGTATGCCTCCTGAACCAGAGAGGATAAACAGCAGTCTCAGTACCATCAGGCATGGCAGCTTTCAGATCCTTAGGGATTACTGTAAATGCGCACCTGGTGCCGGTAAATCCTGCAGTCTTCGAAAAACTTCTGAATTCAATAGCCACCTCTCTCGCTCCCTCTATTTCATAGATGCTGTGAGGAATTTCAGGATCGGAAATATATGCTTCATAAGCGGCATCATATAATATAATAGTCTTGTTCTTTCTGGCATAGTCAACCCATTTTTTAAGCTCTTCGCGGGTTGCGACAGTACCTGTAGGATTGTTCGGATAGCAGAGGAAAACAATGTCAGGTTTTCTTTCAGGCAGGGCTGGTATAAAACCGTTTTCTGCTGTACAGGGCAGATAAATTATTCCGTCATAATATCCGTTTCCAAGGAATTTTCCTGTCCGGCCTGCCATAACTGATGTATCAACATAAACCGGATAAACCGGATCCTGTACTGCAATTATATTGTTGTGACCGAAAATCTCGAGGATATTGCCTGTATCGCATTTTGATCCATCGGAAATAAAAATCTCATCAGCCTGTATATCAGTACCCCTGCTGTGATAGTCGATAGCAGCAATTGCCTCACGAAGGAAATCATAGCCCTGTTCAGGTCCGTACCCCCTGAAACTTTCGGCTTTAGCCATATCAGCCACTCCTTCGTGAAATGCTTTTATTACAGAGGGAGCAAGAGGCTGAGTTACATCGCCAATTCCCATCCGGATTATGTCAGCCTGTGGATGCTCTTTCTGAAATTCCCTGACCCTTCTTCCTATCTCGGGAAAAAGGTAACCAGCCTGGAGTTTAAAGTAGTTTTCGTTTATGTACGCCATTTTTATATTTTTGTCACAAATATATTGAACATACTTACTAAAAGAAAATGAACTTTATTTATTCAGCCGTCAGCAATGAAAAAAAATTCTACGGTAAAACAAATCCGGTTGACCTGATTGAAAAATACGGCAGCCCGCTGTATGTATATAATGAGAATATTCTCAGGGAGAGATGCCGTGATCTTAAAGAACTTATTAATTATGATAAGTTTACGGTGAACTATTCTCCCAAGGCAAACAGCAACATTGAGCTGCTTAAAATAGTTAAGAGCGAAGGCCTGCACGTTGATGCCATGTCGCCCGGGGAGATTTATGTAAATCTTATGGCCGGCTTCAAACCCGATCAGATTTTTTACATTAGCAATAATGTTAGCCGTGATGAAATGCTTTATGCCATACATGCAGGTGTGAGGATTTCAGTTGATTCGGTGTCCCAGCTTGAGCTTTTCGGAAAAATAAATCCCGGAGGCAGGGTGGCTTTCAGGGTGAATCCCGGTTATGGAGCTGGTCATCACGAAAAGGTAAAGACAGCCGGCAAGAATACAAAATTCGGGATAGATATGGAGTATATCCCTGATGTTAAAAGGATTGCAGAGGCATATAATCTTAAGATAATCGGTATTAACCAGCATGTCGGCTCCCTCTTTATGGAAGGTGATGCTTATTTACAAAGCGCTGAAAATACTTTCAGGATAGCTTCACAGTTCGCAGACCTTGAGTTTGTTGATCTTGGAGGCGGATTTGGCATACCATATAAAAAGCAGTCTCAGCAGTCAAGGCTCGATCTGAAGATTCTGGGTGACAAATTATCTGTGCTTATACAAAAATGGACAAGCGAACACGGAAAAAAGATTGAGGTGAAAATTGAACCTGGAAGATATATTGTAGCTGAATCATCCATTCTGCTGGGGCAGGTGAATGCAGTAAAAACAAATTATACAACGAAATATATTGGCACCGATCTGGGTTTCAATGTTCTCATAAGGCCTGCAATGTACGATTCGCATCATGATGTTGAAGTTTACAGAAAGAGCAGTACTCCATCCGTAAAAGAGGAAAAGGTCACTGTTGTTGGTAATATCTGTGAAACAGGAGACATTATTGCAAAAGACAGGATGCTGCCTGAGATTTTCGAAGATGACATACTTGGCATACTTGATGCTGGTGCCTACGGCTATTCGATGAGCTCAAATTATAACAACAGGCTCCGTCCGGCAGAGGTGCTTATCGGTTCTGACGGGAATGTGAGACTAATACGCAGAAGAGATAACCTTGAAGATATTGTCAGGAACTTTGTAGTTTAAAATATTGTTATAAAAGTAATTATGCAGAAGAATAGTATTGTAAAGATGCACGGGTTGGGGAATGAGTACATTGTTCTCGACAGTGAAAACATAAGTTTCAGGCTTACTGAACAGGCAATAAGGAGGATATGCAATATACATTTCGGAATTGGCTCTGACGGAATAGTTCTAAAGGTTCCTTCTGCAAAGGCTGATTTTGGTTTCAGGGTTTATAATCCTGACGGATCGGAAGCAGAAAAAAGCGGCAATGGCCTGAGAATCTTCTGTAAATTCCTGTATGATTATGGTTTTGCAAAAACGAGAAAATTTTCTGTTGAAACACTGACTGATATAGTTTATGCTGAGATCATTGAGGAAAATAATGGGAAAGCAGAACTGATAAAGATAGATATGGGGAAGGCGAATTTCAGGACTAAGGATATTCCTGTTAATTCTGACCTTCCGGAATTCATTGCTCAGAAAATTAAGGTTGGAGACAGGGAATATGAAGTTAACTGTGTTTCTGTTGGTAACCCTCATTGCGTTGTTATAAAGGATGAACTTGATGAAGCGGAAGTCCGTAAATATGGCCCTCTTATTGAAACTCATTCAATGTTTCCCAGAAAGATTAATGTGCAGTTTGCAAAGGCCTTGTCAGATCATGACGCACAGATACTTATATGGGAGAGAGGGGCCGGATATACTCTTGCTTCAGGTAGTTCTTCATGCGCTGCATCGAGTGTTCTTCTGAAACGCGGACTGATAAAGGGAGACCTTACAATGCACATGCAGGGCGGAAAGCTTAAGATACAGATCGATGATGCATGGAATATCAGGATGACCGGAGAGGTGCGTGCAACAATTTCAGGGCTCATAGATCCGGAGCTTGTTGAAGATTTAGAAAAAACAATACCGGGATAACTTACATAGAGTGTTGTTTAATTAGAATAGTTGATTAATTTTGCGCTTGAATTTCGGGGTGTGGCGCAGTTGGCTAGCGCACTTGCATGGGGTGCAAGGGGTCGTCTGTTCGAGTCAGATCACCCCGACAAATCGAAGACCTATCTGATAGATTATCAATCAGGTAGGTTTTTTGTTTCCCCATTATTTACCCAAATTAAATAAAACTGAGAAAGTATTCTCTCTATTTTATCTATGCAATTATAAACCAAGGAATATATTACATGAGCTTATTAAAGAAGTGTTGGGAAAGGAAATGGATTAATTAAGTGTTATCCCTTGACTTGAGATATATTTTTTAAATTCTTCTAAATGCTCCAAACAATAGGAATGATCTATTTGCATTATTGATTCAAATGTAGCATTATCAGTTAACCCCTCATATCTGGCAGTTCTTGAATAATGATAAAGGGCACTATAATTATTCCAAGCTGACCTTTTGATCTTCATTTTAGCAAAATCTCGATCAGGATTTACATTTTTTTCAATCTCATGATGAGTGCTTCCAATATCTATACCTCGCTTTGCGGCAAGGGCTTTCAAGATATGAATCGCTATGTAAAACAAAACAGTAATTTTCCAATCGTAAAATCGATCAGAAAAATTTCCAACAATACTATTATGAAAGTCCTGATTATGACTAGCCTGATCTAAAAAATGTTGCATTAAT
>CAZEYY010000116.1:0-11930 GCA_964516485.1 uncultured Rikenellaceae bacterium | reverse complement strand
ATGTTACAACCGAAAAGGACCAAATTCAGGAGAGCCCAGAAGGGAAGGATGAAAGGCAATGCCCAGAGGGGCAATCAGCTGGCATTCGGATCATTTGGTATCAAAGCGCTGGAGGAGCATTGGATAACAGGAAGGCAGATAGAAGCTGCACGTCAGGCCGTAACACGTCACATGAAACGTGAAGGTCAGCTCTGGATCAGGGTATTCCCCGACAAACCCATAACAAAGAAACCTGCAGAGGTTCGTATGGGTAAGGGAAAAGGTGCTCCTGAAGGATTTGTTGTTCCGATTACTCCCGGCAGAATCATACTCGAAGCTGAAGGTGTACCATATGAAGTGGCAAAAGAAGCACTTCGTCTCGGCGCACAGAAACTTCCGATTACTACAAAGTTTATTGTTAGACGCGATTACGTACAGGAATAATATTTAAAAACAGATGAAAACTTCAGAAATAAGAGAATTAAGCACCTCCGACCTTCTCGAGAGAATTGACACCGAGAAGAACCTGCTCGTTCGTATGAAGCTTAACCATGCAATCACACCGCTTGATAACTCAAGTAAATTAAAGGCTACCAAGCTTACAATTGCACGTCTGCTTACCGAATTGCGTAAAAGAGAGTTGAATAAAGAATCAAAATAGCTAATTCAGCAATGGAAAGGAATCTTAGAAAAGAACGTATTGGAGTTGTCGTAAGCGCCAGCATGGACAAATCGATTGTAGTTGCCATCAAAAGGAAAGTTAAACATCCCATCTATGGCAAATTCGTAAACAGGACAAAGAAGCTGATGGCTCACGATGAGGAGAATACTTGCAATGTTGGTGATACCGTACGTATATCGGAGACCAGGCCTCTGAGCAAGAATAAAACCTGGAGACTGATTGAAATAATCGAAAGAGCTAAGTAATCATGATACAGCAGGAAAGCAGATTAACAGTAGCCGACAACACAGGTGCAAAGGAAGTCTTGTGCATCAGGGTGCTCGGTGGCAGCAAGAAAAGGTATGCTACAGTTGGCGATACCATAGTGGTAAGCGTTAAATCAGCCTTGCCTTCGGGTGAAGCTAAAAAAGGAACTGTTAGCAAGGCAGTTGTGGTAAGAACAACTAAGGAAATCCGTCGTGCGGATGGTTCCTACATAAGGTTTGACGATAATGCGGTTGTTCTTCTCAATAACGTTAATGAGGTACGCGGAACACGTATATTCGGCCCTGTTGCAAGGGAACTCCGCGACAAGTATATGAAAATCGTATCACTTGCACCTGAGGTGTTGTAAAATATATAATAAAGCAACGATGCAGAAGAAACTGAAAATAAAAAAGGGCGACCAGGTTATGGTGATAACCGGTGAATCGAAAGGGCAGAAAGGTCGCGTCCTTGAAGTAAACAGGGATAAGGACAGGGTTCTTGTCGAGGGAATTAACATGGTTTCAAAACATACCAAACCTAATTCCAAGGCACCCCAGGGCGGAATAATAAAAAAGGAAGCTCCGGTTCATATTTCCAATCTTATGGTTATTGACCCCACTTCAGGTAAGCCCACACGAGTTGGAAGAAAACTCAATGATAAAGATAAGTTAGTGCGTTATTCAAAAAAATCAGGAGAGGAGATCAAGTAATGTATGTACCTGCGCTAAAAACCAAGTATAATGACGAGATCGTCCCTGCATTGATGAAGGAATTCGGTTACTCAACAATAATGCAGGTCCCAAAGTTGAAGAAAATTGTTATCAACCAGGGTGTTGGACAGGCCATAGCCGACAAGAAGCTTCTTGAATTCGGTGTTAAGGAATTAACAGATATAGCCGGTCAGAAAGCTGTTCAGACAATGTCGTCAAAGGATATTTCAAACTTCAAGCTCAGAAAGAATATGCCGATAGGCATCATGGTAACACTTCGTCGCGAGAGGATGTACGAATTTCTCGAAAGACTTATAAGTGTTGCTCTTCCGCGTATCCGCGACTTCAAAGGGATTAACTCCAAACTTGACGGCCGTGGTAACTATACCCTGGGTATAACTGAGCAGATTATTTTCCCCGAGATTGATCTTGACAAGATTGCAAAAATCATGGGACTTCAGGTGACATTTGTTACCTCTGCAGAGAATGATGAGGAGGCCCTTGCGCTTCTCAGGCACTTTGGTTTACCATTTAAAACTTCAAAAAACTAGAGATATGGCTAAGGAATCAATGATGGCCCGCGAAGTTAAACGCGCAAAACTGGCACAGAAATATTCAGCTAAGCGTGCACAGCTTAAAGCTGAGGGCAACTACCAGGCACTGAGCCGCCTTCCCAGAAACTCAAATCCCAACAGGATGCACAACAGGTGCAAGCTTACCGGCCGCCCCAGAGGTTATATGAGGCAGTTCGGCATAAGCAGGATAACCTTCAGGGAAATGGCTCTTCAGGGAATAATACCCGGTATTAAGAAGGCAAGCTGGTAATTATTTGAAATACTATAAACTATTAAATATTTAACGATGACTGATCCAATTGCAGATTTACTGACCAGAATTAGAAATGCCATTATGGCTGGTCATAAGGTTGTAGAGGCTCCAGCATCCAATCTTAAGAAAGAGGTTGCCAGAATTCTTTTTGAAAAAGGCTATATCCTCAGCTATAAGGTTACTGAGGGTGATGGTCCGCAGGGTGTTCTTAAAATTGCTCTTAAATATAATCCTAAGAGCAAGAAGCCTGCCATTAAAGATATTCAGAGAGTCAGCCGTCCAGGTCTGCGTCAGTATACAGGTGTTGATGAAATGCCACGGGTTCTTAACGGACTTGGCATTGCTATAATCTCAACATCAAAGGGACTGATGACCGACAAGGAAGCAAAGAAAGAGAATATTGGCGGGGAAGTATTATGTTATGTTTATTAATTAAAAGGATAGCTTAATGTCACGAATTGGAAAATTACCTGTAAACCTGCCCAAGGGCGTCACTGTAACAGTCAGTGCCACCAATGAGGTTAGCGTGAAAGGCCCCCTCGGTGAATTGAAACAGTATGTTGACAAGGACCTGAAGGTGGAAGTGGAAGGAAATGAGCTGATTATTTCAAGGCCATCTGATTCCAAGAATCATAAGTCACTGCACGGTCTGTACCGAGCTCTGCTTCACAATATGGTTGTTGGAGTATCTCAGGGCTACAAAAAGGAGCTCGAACTGGTTGGAGTTGGATACCGTGCTGAAGCCAAGGGCCAGAACCTTGAGATGAGTCTCGGTTATTCCCACGATATCAACATCCTGCTTCCGAACGAAGTAAAAGTTGAAACAAAGACCGAAAGAAGGTCAAACCCAATAATCACGCTGACATGCATCGATAAACAGCTTATCGGTCATGTTGCCGCGAAGATAAGATCACTCCGCCCGCCGGAGCCTTATAAAGGAAAAGGTATCAAGTTTGTCGGAGAACAGCTCAGAAGAAAGGCTGGAAAATCTGCTAGTGTTTAATCTGGTTAAAGTAAAGAAATCATGGCCTTAACTAAGTTGGAAAGAAGATCAAGGATCAGAATGAGGATCCGCAAGAAGATAAACGGTACTGCAGAGGAACCACGTCTGGCAGTTTACCGCAGCAATAAACAGATCTATGTTCAGGTTGTAAACGACCTGAAAGGTGAAACTATTCTGTCAGCAAGTTCTAAAGAGAAGGAAATAGCTGCTCAGAGTGGTATTAAGAAAATCGAACAGGCTAAACTTGTCGGAAAGCTTCTTGCTGCAAAATGCAAGGAGAAAGGTATCGAGAAAGTCGTATTCGACAGGAGTGGATATAAATATCATGGCAGGGTAAAATCATTGGCTGATGCAGCACGCGAAGGCGGATTAAAATTCTAATCAAACATGGGAAACGGTATAAGAAAAGTAAAAACCAGCGACCTGGAGCTTAAAGACAGGCTCGTCAGCATTCAGAGAGTAACCAAGGTTACAAAAGGTGGTCGTACATTCAGTTTTTCAGCCATAGTTGTGGTTGGTAATGAAGATGGAATTGTTGGTCACGGACTTGGAAAGGCAAGTGAGGTTACAACTGCAATTTCAAAGGGTATTGAAGATGCCAAGAAGAACCTGATAAAGGTGCCTGTTATTAATGGTACTATACCTCATGAGCAGGTTGCTAAGTTCGGTGGCGCAAAAGTTTTCATCAAGCCTGCATCAGATGGTACAGGTGTTAAGGCCGGTGGCGCTATGCGTGCCGTGCTTGAAAGCGTTGGTGTGAAAAACGTGCTTGCTAAATCAAAGGGATCATCTAACCCTCATAACCTTGTTAAAGCAACCTTTGCTGCTCTCCTCGAAATGAGAGATGCTTTCTCAGTTGCAGAACACAGGGGTGTTTCTATGGATAAAGTGTTTAACGGATAGTAAAGTATATTGCGATGGCAAAGATTCGTATCACCCAGGTGAAAAGCAAAAACGGGAAACCGGAAAGACAGAAGAGAACTCTTGAAGCTCTCGGTATATCAAAATTAAACCACAGTGTTGAACACGAAGCAACTCCCCAGATTCTGGGAATGGTTACAAAAGTAAGACACCTGGTTAAAGTTGAAAATATTTAAGATATTAACCTTATTTACTATACAAAGTTATGGATTTGAGTAACTTAAGACCTGCCAAAGGATCGAATAAAAAAGGAAAGCGTTTAGGCCGCGGACAAGGCTCCGGTAAAGGTGGTACCTCTACCAGGGGACATAAAGGGGCTAAATCCCGTTCAGGCTACAGCAGGAAAGTCGGTTTTGAAGGAGGTCAGATGCCACTTCAGAGACGCCTGCCAAAATACGGTTTCAAAAATGTCAATCGTGTTGAATACAAAGGCATTAATATAAGCACTCTGCAGACTATCGCTGAAGAGCACAACATTGAAAAGATAGACTTCGAAGTTCTTGTAAAAACCGGATTTGTAAATAAAAACGCTCTTGTTAAAATTCTCGGAAACGGAACTCTTAACCGCAAGATTGAAGTGCATGCACATGCATTCAGCAAATCTGCAAAAGAAGCAATTGAAGCTAATAAGGGAACCGTTGTAATACTCTAAGTTCATGAGACTGATTCAGACTATTAAGAATATCTTTAAGATAGAGGATCTCCGCGCACGCCTGATCTACACATTCAGTATAATACTTTTATACAGGCTTGGAAAATATATCTCTTTGCCCGGCGTCGATCCTTCACAGCTGACTAATCTTCAGAATCAGACATCTTCCGGTATAATGGGACTGCTCGACATGTTCTCGGGCGGTGCTTTTTCACAGGCATCAATATTCGCACTTGGAATCATGCCGTACATCTCGGCTTCTATCGTAGTCCAGCTGCTTGGTATTGTATTTCCTTATTTCCAGAAACTTCAGAAGGAAGGTGAAAGCGGAAGAAGAAAAATGAATCAGTATACAAGATACCTCACTGTGGCTGTTCTTGTGCTTCAGGCTCCTACATATCTAGTAAACCTGCATGCACAGCTTCCTGCTTCAGCTTTTATCCTGACAGGAACATTCTTTACAATATCCTCTGTGATAATCCTTACAGCAGGAACAATGTTTGTAATGTGGCTTGGTGAGAAGATCACTGATAAAGGAATAGGTAATGGTATTTCACTTATAATTATGATAGGTATTATTGCCCGTCTCCCTGCAAACTTCGTTTTTGAAGCAGGTGCAAGGATGAACGGAGCAGGCGGACTCGTTGCAATTATAGTTGAGCTCGTTATACTTTTTGTTGTCGTTCTCGGAACAATACTGCTTGTTCAGGGTACCCGCAGGGTTCCTGTACAGTATGCAAGAAGAATAGTAGGAAACAAACAATATGGCGGTGTTCGTCAGTACATACCTCTTAAAGTGAATGCTGCAGGCGTAATGCCGATCATCTTTGCCCAGGCAATCATGATGCTGCCCGTCATAATCGCAGGTTATTCTGAATCAGGTTCAGGTTTCGTTGTAGCATTTACAAACATGTACGGTTTCTGGTATAACCTTGTAACCGGCCTTCTGATAATCCTCTTTACATATTTTTATACTGCCATTACAATAAATCCTGTTCAGATGGCAGAAGATATGAAGAAGAACGGCGGTTTTATTCCCGGTATCAAACCCGGAAGAAAAACTGTTGAGTTCATTGATTCGATAATGTCAAAGATTACATTACCCGGATCAGTATTTCTGGCTATAATTGCCATTCTGCCTGCAATTGCAGTTCAGGCTGGCATAACACCTCAGTTCGCCCAGTTTTTCGGGGGAACTACACTTCTCATTCTTGTAGGTGTGGTGCTTGACACCCTCCAGCAGATTGAGAGTCATTTGCTTATGCGTCATTATGATGGACTGATGAAATCAGGCAGGGTCAAGGGAAGATCAGGCGCTGTACAGTCAGTATAAATAATTTTCGTTCTTTGATGTTGTATTGTAAGACTGATGAAGAGGTTGGGTTTTTAAGAGCGAGTAATCTGCTTGTGTCGCAGACACTCGGAGAACTTGCGGCTCTTATAAAACCGGGGATCACCACTCTTTATCTCGATAAGATTGCTGAAGAGTTTATCCGTGATAACGGAGCTCTGCCGGCTTTCAAGGGATATGGTGGTTTTCCTGCCACGCTCTGTACATCTGTCAACAACGAAGTGGTTCATGGATTCCCGTCAAAGTATGTTCTCAGGGAAGGCGATATAATATCGGTCGACTGCGGGGTGATACTTAACGGATGGTATGGCGACAGTGCCTATACTTTTGCTGTAGGGCATATCAGTGAAGATGTTCAACGTCTTCTGGATTATACCAGGGCTGCACTTGAGGAGGGGGTTAAGGAAGCTGTTGCAGGAAACAGGGTAGGCGATATCTCTTTCGCAGTTCAGTCGAAGGCAGAAAGCGGCGGTTACTCAGTTGTTCGTGAACTGGTCGGACATGGCCTGGGAAAGAAACTTCATGAACAGCCTGAGGTGCCAAACTGGGGAAAAAAAGGTTCCGGACCTAAGATGGAAAAGGGACTTGTTATCTGTATTGAGCCTATGATAAATGCAGGTAAAAGGGACACAATCCAGATGAGCGACGGATGGACCGTGAAAACTGCAGACGGCAGGCCCTCAGCACATTTTGAATATGCTGTGGCCGTTGACAGGGAAAAGGCTGATGTACTGACAACGTTTGAATACATAGAAAAAGCTTTAAATAAAAAGTGATTATATGGCAAAACAATCTTCAATTGAGCAGGATGGTACCATTATCGAAGCACTCTCGAATGCTATGTTCAGGGTGGAACTCGAAAACGGACATGTTATTACTGCCCATATCTCGGGGAAAATGAGAATGCATTATATAAAAATTCTTCCCGGTGATAGAGTGAAGGTTGAAATGTCACCGTATGATCTGACAAAAGGAAGAATAACATTCAGGTATAAATAAGAAATATTAAGGTAATGAAAGTAAGAACATCTGTTAAAAAGCGCAGCGCTGACTGTAAAGTGGTCAGGAGAAAAGGACGCATTTACGTAATTAACAAGAAAAATCCCAAGTTCAAACAGAGACAGGGATAATTTTAACTAACTTTGCAAATTATTTAAGAAAAGGAATATATGGCACGTATTGTTGGTGTAGATTTACCAAGAAACAAAAGAGGCGAAGTAGGACTGACTTACATTTACGGAGTAGGCAGAAGTACAGCCCAGAGAGTACTTGATGAAGCTGGTGTTGACAGGAATGCAAAGGTTCAGGAATGGACTGATGAGCAGATAAACAATATCAGGAGGATCCTTAACGATAATTATAAGCTCGAGGGTGAACTGAGGTCAGAAACCCAGCTCAATATCAAAAGGCTTATGGATATCGGATGCTACCGTGGTGTCCGTCACCGTCTGGGTCTGCCTGTCAGGGGACAGAGCACCAAGAATAATGCCAGGACCCGTAAAGGCAGAAAGAAAACCGTTGCAAACAAGAAAAAAGCTACTAAATAATTAGAATATGGCAAAGAAGACTGGAGTATTAAAAAAGAGAGTCGTAAAAGTTGAGCCTACAGGTCAGGCACATGTTCATTCGTCATTCAATAATATTATTGTTACACTGACAAACAATTCGGGCCAGGTAATATCATGGGCGTCAGCAGGTAAAATGGGATTCAAAGGTTCAAAGAAGAACACACCCTATGCTGCCCAGATGGCTTCTGAAGAATGCAGCAAGGTGGCCTTTGATCTTGGTCTCAGGAAAGTAAAGGTTTTTGTAAAAGGTCCGGGATCAGGCCGTGAATCAGCAATCAGGTCTATATCAAATGCCGGTATAGAAGTTACAGAAATCGTTGATGTGACTCCAATGCCTCACAACGGTTGCCGTGCACCAGGAAGAAGAAGAGTTTAATGTATAACAGCATATTCAGGATAAGGGGATTGATACTTATTTATACTTGAGAAATCCGGAATCAAAACCCGAAATCCGAAATAACAAAATAGTAAGTTTATAATTTTTAACAGGAAATGGCAAGATATACCGGTCCAAAAAGCAGAATAGCAAGGAAATTCGGAGAACCTATTTTCGGTCCCGACAAACACCTGGAGAGGAAAAATTTTCCTCCCGGACAGCATGGAGCAAATAAGAAAAGAAAGAAAACATCTGAATATGGTGTTCAGCTGAGAGAAAAGCAGAAAGCAAAATATACTTACGGGATACTTGAACGTCAGTTCCGTAATACTTTTGAAAAAGCTCAAAGAAGCAAGGGTGTTACAGGTGAAGTACTGCTTCAGCTTCTGGAATCCCGCCTCGATAATGTTGTTTACCGTCTTGGTGTTGCACCCAGCCGTTCTTCAGCACGTCAGCTTGTTTCACATCGCCATATAACTGTTAACGGATCAGTTGTGAATGTTCCGTCATACCAGCTGAAACCCGGCGATATTATCGGTGTGCGCGAAAAATCAAAATCACTTGAAGTTATTGTTGATTCTCTTACAACAAGGAAATATAGCAAGCTTTCATGGCTTGAGTGGGATGATACACAGATGGCAGGTAAGTACATGAGTGTGCCTGAACGTACAGATATTCCTGAAGACATAAAGGAACAGCTTATTGTTGAATTGTATTCTAAGTAATAATATTAAGAAAAATTCTATGGCCATTTTATCATTCCAGAAGCCTGATAAAGTAATAATGCTGGAAGCGGACAACAAACGCGGAAAGTTCGAATTCCGCCCGCTTGAACCTGGCTATGGTATTACTGTGGGAAACGCACTGAGAAGAATCCTTCTCTCATCTCTTGAAGGTTATGCCATCACTACTGTAAAGATTGACGGCATCGACCATGAGTTCTCAACCATAACGGGTGTTATGGAGGATGTTACCGAGATAATCCTGAACCTCAAGCAGGTACGTTTCAAAAGAACTGTTGAGGATGTTGATCATGAAAAGGTAAACATCAAGATTACCGGCCAGGAAGTATTTAAGGCAGGCAATCTCAATAATGCTCTGGGCAGCTTCGAAGTACTTAATCCGGAACTCGTACTGTTCAGAATGGAGTCTGATGTAAAGCTCCAGGTTGAACTTACAATCAGCAAGGGAAGGGGTTATGTGCCGGCTGAAGAAAATGAGCCTGTCGACAGCGAATTCGGTCTTATTGCAATCGATGCAATATTTACACCAATCCGCAATGTAAAATATTCAGTTGAGAACTACCGCGTTGAACAGAAAACCGACTATGAAAAACTCATAGTTGAAATAGAGACCGATGGTTCTATTCATCCTAAAGATGCACTGAAAGAAGCAGCGAAGATCCTTATTTATCATTTCATGCTCTTCTCAGACGAGAAAATAACCCTCGACTCAGATGAGAAAATGGCTAATGAGGAATTTGATGAGGAAGTACTTCATATGCGCCAGCTTCTTAAAACAAAACTTGTTGACCTCGATCTGTCAGTGAGAGCGCTTAACTGCCTTAAAGCTGCAGAGGTTGAGACACTTGGCGACCTTGTCAAGTTTAACAAGAATGACCTCCTGAAATTCAGGAATTTCGGAAAGAAATCACTTACAGAGCTTGATGAACTGCTCGACACAATGAGCCTTTCATTTGGTATGGATGTGAGCAAGTATAAGTTAGAGAAAGATTAATTGAAAACCGGTTAAGGAAATAGAGAAATGCGACATTCAAGAGTTATTAACCATTTGGGTAGAACAAGTTCACACAGGAAGTCGATGCTTGCTAACATGGCTACATCACTTATCCTCCATAAAAGGATTACAACAACAACAGCAAAAGCCAAGGCTCTGCGTACCTATGTTGAACCTCTTTTAACCAAATCAAAGGAAGATTCAACACATTCAAGACGAGTTGTTTTCAGCTATCTTAAAGATAAAGATGCTGTAACTGAGCTCTTCAGGGAAATATCACCCAAAATAGCCGAGCGTCCGGGCGGATATACAAGGATACTTAAAACAGGTAACAGGATCGGTGATAATGCAGATATGTGCATTCTTGAACTGGTTGATTACAACGAAGCTATGCTTGGCGGAGGAGAAGCTGCTAAAACAAAAACTACAAGAAGAAGAAGAACTTCCAAGAAAAAAGAAGAAGGCTCTGCTGAAGCCAATGCTCCTAAAGCAGTTGTTGCTGAAAAAACAGAAGAAGCAAAAACTGAAGGCAGTGAAGCAGATACAGCTGCTGAAGAAAAATAAAATGTTTTTAACAATATTTTATATGGAAGGGATAAGTTGTAAAGACTTTATCCCTTTTTTCGTATATTGCATTTATGTTTAATATTTAAATAAAAATCTATGGGTCAAATAGTTAGTGTTAATGCACGTGAGATACTCGATTCCCGCGGCAATCCGACAATTGAAGTTGATGTAATGACAGCCAGTGGTTACTTTGGAAGGGCTGCTGTTCCGTCAGGCGCATCCACAGGCGAAAATGAAGCTCTTGAGTTAAGGGATGGCGATAAAGGCCGTTACCTCGGAAAAGGTGTACTGAAGGCAGTTCATAACGTAAATAATGTTATTGCCGAAGAAATTATGGGAATGGATGTTACCGACCAGGCTGCTATCGACAAAAAGATGATAGACCTCGACGGTACAAAAACAAAAAGTAATCTTGGCGCTAATGCTATACTCGGTGTTTCACTTGCAGTTGCAAAGGCTGCTGCCCAGTATCACGGACTGCCCCTCTACAGGTATATCGGAGGATCAAATGCAGTTACCCTGCCGGTACCAATGATGAATATTATAAATGGTGGTTCACATTCTGATGCCCCGATCGCTTTCCAGGAATTCATGATCAGGCCTGTTGGCGCTCCTTCATTCAGGGAAGGCCTCAGGATGGGAGCAGAGGTGTTTCATGCCCTCAAGAAAGTTCTGAAGGAAAGAGGACTCAGCACTGCTGTTGGCGATGAAGGTGGTTTCGCACCAAAATTTGACGGAACCGAAGATGCTCTTGAAACAGTTATTAAGGCTATTGGTGCTGCCGGATATAAGGTTGGAACCGACATTACAATAGGTCTCGACTGTGCTGCATCAGAATTCTATAAGGAAGGTCTTTACAATTATTCAAAATTCGAAGGTCCAAAGGGTGCAAGAAGAACTTCAAAGGAGCAGGTTGATTATCTGGAGCAGCTTGTAAATAAGTATCCTATTGACTCTATCGAGGATGGAATGGCAGAAAATGACTGGGATGGATGGAAAATGCTTACCGACAGGCTTGGCAAGAAGATACAGATTGTTGGTGATGACCTGTTTGTAACCAATGTTGAATACCTGAAGAAAGGTATTGAGATGGGTTGCGCAAACTCTATCCTTATCAAGGTAAACCAGATAGGAAGCCTTACAGAGACTCTCAATGCAATTGAAATGGCTCACAGAGCCGGATATACAAGCGTTACCTCACACCGTTCAGGTGAGACTGAGGATTCAACTATTGCAGATATTGCCGTTGCCACAAACTCAGGCCAGATCAAAACAGGATCAGCCAGCAGAACTGACAGGATATGCAAATA
>CAZEYY010000115.1:0-12105 GCA_964516485.1 uncultured Rikenellaceae bacterium | reverse complement strand
TTTCACTGGAGAATTTTCTTATACTTTCCCTTGCATTGCACCCAAGCTTTTCCCGAAGCGTCTCATCGTTCATCAGTGTGGCCAGTCTGTCTTCAAATTGCCCAAAATCGAACAGGGGCACCAGAAAACCATTATATCCGTCTGTTATCATTTCGGATGGTCCCGCCACGCAGTCGAATGCCACAACAGGCAATCCCGCTGACATAGCTTCCCCGATTGCATTGGGAAATCCTTCAGAACTTGATGTAAAGGCAAAAATTGAACTTTTGGAATAGATTGCCTTAACATTTTCCTGTTTCCCTGGAAAAATCACCCGTTGGTCAACACCAAGTTTTCTTGCCAGCTCCTTCAAACGATGCAAATTTTGTTGTTTCAGATGGTCGTACCCGACAATTATTAGTTTCCAGTCAGGAAGGCTAACCTTTGCAAACATCTCGATCAGCCTATCCTGATGCTTTGACTTAATTAGACGTCCCACCATAAGAACGTTCTTTTCTCTTTGCGTGGTTTCGCTGATGGCCTTTAAATCCTTTATCGGATTCCCGATAACAGCAATATTGGAGTGTTTGTTACGGGCAAGGAAGATCTCCTTAGCCCTTTCAGTCTGGCATATGAGGCCCTCTGCATTAGGATAAATCAGGTGGCGCAGGGTATTATGAAACCATCCAAGGCTTTTATCCGGCTGACTCCTGTCTGAGATAAATACGTGGAACTTAAGACCCAACACCGAGAGTAAAACGAAACTGTTCCAGTATTCACCAAAGCTCAGAATGCTGTCAGGTTTGATTCTCTTAATTGCTTTTCTTAGAAAATAGATAGTTTTTATTGTATACCATAACCGCCATCTGTTATGAAACTTGAACCCCGGAATGCTGATGAGAATATTATCAGGAATCGGGTAGAAAATTTCTCTTGAAATTCCGTAAAGAACCAGATGTACTTCCAGCTCCTCCCTTGCAGCAAAATAGGTCGCAAGCTCTGACATTACCCTCTCCATACCTCCTGCCTGAAGAGACGGAATTACAAGACACAGCTTTTTCTTTTCCATATAGAACCTGGCTTTCGGCAGGATTCTGGGCTTTATCCCTTATTATTCACACTGTTTATAAGATTATCAACCATCCAGCCATAGGGATTAAATCTCCCCTCACGCCAAATCAGGTTTTTGTTCCAATAACCAGTACATTCATCATAACCCTGTAATGCAAAACCGTAACTAATTTCTACAACCAATGGTTCGGATCCATCGAAGACAAAATCATATGCCATGCACTGAGCCTTTAGTCTCTCTGAAATAGTGAAAGCCAATCGGATGGTTTCCTCTGTAAAATTTTCTTTCTCATACCGGATTGATCCGCTACCTGATGCCCTGAAATCATTCTCCCGCACCATCCTCTTTATTGCAAAAGCCTGGTCTCCGATAACGATTACACGGATATCAAAATCATTATTCGGGATAAAGTCCTGAAAATAGATGTATCCCTTTTCATTGCCAGTAACGCGGGCATATTCCGTCGTATACCCAAGACGAACTATACCCTTGATTACATTCCACAGTGCAGTTTTTCCGAGAGCGTATTTCCGATATCTCTCACGAAGATTTGACCATGCACTGTATTGACTGAATCCTTTTCCGAATGCTCTATTAACCAGTTTTAATGCCTCTTTCTGTGTGTTTACCTTTCTTACATTATCAGAACCCGCACCGTTCCTTAACTTGAAAACCTTCGGAAAACTTGCATTTTTCACCCACCTAACGGCTTCCTCCCTCGTATAAAAAACATATGCTGGAGCCAAAGGTGCACCAATAGCCTCCAGAAGATATTTCTGTCCCACCTTATCATCAAAATGCCATACTGTGTTGTAATCAGGGAAAACAGCCTTGCCTGATGCCTGAACCGCATAGAGGAGTTGCCTGGCAAACTTGCTTGCCTTCGGGCTCTTATGATTGAAATGCCACATAAGGGCATCGCAATCAGCCAACTGATCAATTATATCAGTGCGATAACAATCAACAGGTTTATATGCGATGCTATTTGATTCGCAGTAGGGAATCCATTTGTCGCTAAATGAATCCCTGGAATTGTGTATACCTATCTTCATGTCCTTTATCCAGATAAACTGAAGCCCAAATCTCAAATGAGATCATAACCCATAAAGCCTCCATTTCAGTGTACTTTAAGGCTTTAATATTTCCAAACCATCCTGAAACAAGATTATAAGTAAATAAATTCCGGTGCTTGATACCGGGAAGCACGTGGTCATTCATATACTCCCTGAACTTCACATCAGAAAAGAAATCCTTCACCGGAATTCCGAAACCCATCTTCTTCCGAAAAGCAAAGGCATCCCCAAAAGTGGCCGCAGTCATTTTTTTTAGGAGATACTTCTCCGTATTCTTTCCATTTGGACTATTTCTCAGCAAGAGAAAATGTTCGGGTATTGAGAAAGCCTTTTCTACAACTTCATTGTCAAGAAATGGCACTCTGTTTTCAATCGAATGGGCCATTGACATTTTGTCCTGGCGTATGAGAAGATCCGGAAGGAAAGTCTTCATCTCATATTTTACCTGTTTGTCAAATCTGGAACCTGACAGGGTATCATATAATACCAGTCTGTCTGATGAAGCCCTTTCGCGGGAGAAGCCCCGTTTCAACCTGCCAGCAAGAAATGGTGTCATGTAGGCAGTTGACATAATGGCACGTTGCCTGTTATCGAGGTAGCGTAACAATTCTGAAGGGTTATTCAGGTTCCTGTTTAATTCAATCAACAACTTGTTGGTGCTGAAAGGATATTGTATATCATAGAACCGTTTATAACCACCAAAAACCTCATCTGCACCCTCCCCACTGAGTAGTACTGTCACATAGTTTTTAGCGCTCTGAGATAACTTGTAAATAGCTACAGTATTAGGGTGATTCAGAGGTGACTCGAGATGCCATGTCGCCTTCTCGAGATTATCGAGATAATACTCATTGTCCAACAAAAACTTATGTGATTTGATGCCCAAAGTATCTGTAACCCTGTCAATAAAACTCTCCTCACTGAACAACTTGTTGTTAAATACGATGGAAACTGACTCAAAGCTACCTTTCTCGCTGTTACGGTTAGCAAGCCACGTTACAAGTGATGAGTCTATTCCCCCGGAGAGCTGACACCCCAGTTTTACATCGCTCATCAATTGACTTCGGACACTTTTATCAAGCCATTCCCGGAGTTCACTTCCAAATGAATTGAGAGTTCCAGACCGGTTACTACGGGAATAATCATTAACGTCAAAGTATCTTCTTCTAATTACCTCCTGACCGGATTTGTAAAAAAGATAATGACCCGGCTCCAGCGACTCAACCCCCATAAAAAGAGTCCCACTTAGATTATTTCTGAATAGCAGGTATTCATCAAGCTTTTCAGTATTCAGGGCAAATGAAAAATCCTCCAGGAAAGCAAAGCTCTTAAGTTCTGATGAGAATGCCAGTATACTGTCATTTAAAACATAATACAAAGGTTTGATTCCAAAACGATCACGTGTAATATACAGTTCCCTTCTCAGAAGATCAATTATAACAATTGCAAACATTCCATTCAGCCGCTCCAATACCCCTTCAAATCCATACTTCATGTACAGTGCCAGTACAATCTCCGTGTCAGTTGTACTTCGGAACCGGTATCCCCCCTCTGTTAGTTCCTTTCTGAAATCAAATGCATTATAAATCTCCCCGTTTAAGGCAAGAATGACATTATTATCCGGGCTTACCATCGGCTGGTGTCCGTTCCGGGACAGATCAAGAATACTTAACCGGTTAAAGCCCAGGACTCCTTCGAAATTACTATTAACACTTTCCGGGATCTTGCAGGAAGCTTCTGCAGAAGAAGGCGATAAAAGGCTAAAAAGACGAATACCGGAATCGTCCGGGCCCCGATGTTTTTGCACCTTAAGCATCTTCAGAATCCGGTCTGTATTGCGGACAGGCCTGAAATCAGTATTAAAATAGCCGGTTATACCACACATGAATCAATCCTATTAACAATCACCGGGCATTCCCTGTTTTGTCCTCCCTGCCATTATTAGTTTCAGGTTCTGGATCAGACCTAACAATTCCACTCATAGTACTTTCCAGCATGCCCAGAAGCACCTCGCGGTGAGATTCACAACGAATTATATTCAACAATAACAATCTTTTTCTCTTCGACATCAGCTTAGGAAACAGTCCCCTGTTTCTTAAAGTAGATGCTAATCCTCCGAAATATGGTTCAATATATGCATTGTACATGGGAGAAACTGATGCCAGGTAGTTACCGAACTTCTCTTCCAGCTTCCGCTCATCAGAAATAATTGTGTTCAGATACTGGATATGTGTTTCGAATTCATCAGTTTCTTCCTCATTGAGACGGAAGACCCCAGGTTTATCGTTTCCCTGTTTGAGCGGAATAATTTCAAACACAATATCATCAGAGATAACAAGTTTTACGACATAGCCTTTATTCCAACCTGTATTTCTTTTCCCAGGCCAATCATAAATGAAATTACCAAGGCCATAGAACACCGGCTTCGAATTATATATCTCATATCCCGAAAGTGCGTGTGTATGATGAGCAATAACACAATCAGCACCAAGATCAATCATGTACCTGTATAGATTTTGTGTCCTTGGTGAAGGAAGCTCATAAAATTCATTTCCGGCATGGACGATTACAATCACCTTGTCATTTGTCAGCCTGGCTTCTTTGATCTGATAGTACGCTCCGACTGCGTCGAGAGGGTTACACCTGAACAGGCCGTCAGGTGATGTAATGAATTCTTCATCAGCAAAATTAAGAATAGCTACCCTCTTTCCGTTTTTTCTTAGAACATATGGTTCGGCCGCTTCCTGTCTTGATCTTCCCATGCCAACTGTGGCAATATTATTAGCTTTGCACAACTCCAGGGTATCGATAACCCCTTTGCTTCCATAATCCATTATATGATTATTCGCCATTGCGGCCAATCCGATTCCGGCATGCTGCAATATTTTAATACATTCCGGATGAGCCTTCTGGTGCGGACCGGTCTTTTTCCTTCCAGTTGAAGAAAACGTAAGTGGGCACTCCAGATCAGTAACAATAAGATCATTCCCAGCCAGGATATCTTTGAAGTCATTAAAAATAGCTTCAAATTTTTTTGATAGTGTAAGCTCCTCGACTCTGCTTATTGGGCAAAAGTCTCCAGTGAGCAATATTTTAATTCCGGTTTCAATCATCTTCAGATAGTAATTATACCTGTAATAATTCGACAGGGTATATCATTTTCTTCAAGACCGGGTAGCCCGATATAGTCCTGTATTATCGTCGTTTACAATCAGATCCCCCAGCTTGTCAGTGGTAAGGAACTCAACATCAGGCCATTTACGAATGATTGTTCTAAGCAGCTGTTTCAGCTTTTTCAGGTTATTACTACGATTGTCGCTATCAATTGCTCCAATATAATTAATCCGATGAGAACTTATAATCGCCGGTTTGTGCCACCTGAAAGCAATAGCTATCCTTGCAAGACAGTTGTCAACCTCATCAGCATTTGCTGAAAGTGAAGGTTCAAAAAAGCAGTTTCGTATCAGGTAATGCTGGCCAAATGCATTTCTGCTTCCAGAATAATGATACTTCCTCTTATAGTGTCCGAACCTCCCGGTAGGCACTTGTTGAATGACCAGGCCCTGTATGTATTTCACTCCTCCTCTGCTTAGAGTATCCTCCACACCACTGTCCCATGTATAACATGGAGGTATGAATGAGACAGATCTGAAACCAAAGAGATTTTCAAATATATCAAGCCCCTCTGTCAGGCTTTCCTTCATCAGATGAAGATCGTCATGAGAGTTGTAATCTAAAACCTCCATGTAGTTATAGTCGCCATCGCCCGAAAATGTAGTTTCGTTATCAAATGTGAACATCATCTCCGGAGTTCTTTCACGAAGAGCCTCCATCCATCTGACCACATTGACATGCTCCCGGCCATGGAACTGCGGCAGAAATACTCCCTCTTCCATTCCTTTTTGCCATAATGATTTAACAAGATCTCTGCCAGGGTATCTCTTGATTGTCTCTGTCACCGGCTCAAAATAATACTTATTAAAATCAGACTCCCTTATCCGCCTGAAGTCAGGATTGCCAACAACAACATTTGCTGTAAATGCAGGATGATTATCCCTGGCATCCCTGAATGACGACAGGACCTCAAATAATTCTGACAGGTCATCGTTACTTTCCAGCGTATCCAGCCTGTTATAATCACTCCGGGCTAAATCATAGCCTTTCGACTGGAATCGTTTTAAGACTTCCAATGATGGCATCCGAATGCTACCCCAGTCATCACTCTCAATTACAACTATCCTTTTTGCTGTACGCCAGCCCGGGATATTGACAACATTATGTGCCAGAGATCTATAAAATGACCTGAAATTAATAATCATCATTTATGATTCCACCCAATTCCTCTGTTGTAAAAAACTCTGCATCCGGCCATTCCCTGATAATCCTTTTGAGTAAATCACTCAGTCTGGCGAGGCCGTTCTTCCGGTTGTCAGCAAACAAAGCACCAACATAATTAACTCTGTGAGTACTTATTATGGCCGGTTTATGCCACCTGAAGGCTATTGAAATATCTGACATACAATGATCCACCCAGTCTGTCCCCTGAACCACAGGTTCAAAGAAGCAGTTCCGGGTAATTATTTTCAGGCCAGACGGATTCCTCTTTCCTATCCAATGCAATCTCTTTCTAACCTTACCAAGACCCATGGGCTCTGATTGAATCCTTGGCATGGATAAGTATTTTATTCCATTATCAGAAAGGTGCTTCTCCAGCCCTGAGCTAAATGGTCCATTTGGAGGAACAAAGTAAGAAGCCTTATAACCGAATAAATCCTTGAATAATTCCAGGCCTGTGGCAATTACTTCAGTGTGATAAATGAGGTCTGAGGGATCTGAAAAATCAAAGGCAGCCTGAAATTCAAGCCCGATATCAGGTTCATGTTGAGTTGACATTCCCCAAAAACAATGATCAAATCCTGTCCTGGCGACCTTATTTCCACTGGTAAGCGCTCTCATCCAAACCTTTACATTCAGATGTTCCCTTCCATGGAACTGAGGAACAAAAAGCCTTCTATTTATGCCCTCCTGCCACAATTTGAAAGAGTTTTCACAACCTTTATATCTTCGTAATGTATCAGTAAAACGCTCATAATAATAGGTCGTAAAGCCGCTATCCCTGATTTTCTCAAAATCAGGATTTGCCACAACGGCTAACGGAGTGATTACAGCGTGTCGGTCCAGTTTGTCTTTTACGGATGTAAGAACCTCGAACAAACCTGAAAGGTCCTCAGAAGTAGCCATTGTATCAAATCTATTAAAAAGGGCTCCTTCATCCGATATCAGGTCAATGCCTTCCGTCTGCAAGTTGTTATATGCTTTAATCGATGGCATTCTGGTGCTCCCCCAGTCGTCTGATTCGATAATGATCATCTTCCTGCTTGTGCGCCACCCAGGCAAGGCAGAGAGGTTCTTTCGCAGTGTGTTTATTACTTGAGGCCCCAACATGCAGGTTTTATTTGAATAAGACCTCATAAAGTGACAGGATCGGAGCAAACAGGGGCACACCAAAACTTGGAGATAGGATCCATGCACTTATACTTTCAGTCCCGATCCTGAAAATTATAAGGGTGTAAAGCGCCATAGGAAATAAGCCCAGAATAACAAGAAAACTGAGTTTAGTCCCAGGCAGTTTGACAAAATAAAGTATTAGATATGCGGTGGCGAAAAGGAAAAACAAAATCATAAACCTTTCCCCAAAGGATGGTATAGGCATGCCGAAATTAACAAAAGCCAGAAAAAGGAGTAGAAAACTAAACAAATTCCTTTCAATTTTACCGTTCATAAGATGCCTATTGCTCAATTGTATCACCACGATCGCTAAAATCAGGTAGTAAAAGACAAGATCATTGGTAATACGAATGAACCAGGAAGATTGAGCTGCCCATTCCTGAACACCGCTGACATAGCCTTCACTTGAGTAATTTGAATAGCGTTGCTCCAATCCACCACCGAGTTTCAGTGCAATTGATTTGAAGAATGGTGAGGCGAGATGAGGTAACACAAAAGACGCAAGTGCTAAAGGGAAGTACACAATATTCCTGTTGCCCACAAAGAAGTAAATTACAAGTATTGCATTGGCGGAAAGAAAACTCCAATGTACAAGAACGGCAGGTAAAGTAATCAGCAGAAACTTTGGATTTTTTTCTGTTATCAGCCTGTAAGCACCATAAAAAAACATCCAGGCCGCGGTCCACATCCTAACACCACTTATTGTTGTGATTGGCAAAATCATTGTGAAAAACAACAGTAGGATAATTGAATTCCAACCAGGGTTAATGATAATATTCTTATAGATCAAATTGATTGATTTTAAATAGAAAAAGCCAAAAATTGCAGCCCAAACAGCAAAATAAAGGCTATAATGACTGGTGAAACGGGATACAATAAAAGAGATCAGTGGTTCGACAATATCGACATTAGTATCGCTATACAACCCTCCCACGATTCTGAAAAAGTCGGAAAATGATCGTCCTGAATTAATTTTTAACTCAAGCGCATAACGATATGCATCTATTGCTGTATTTGTATTTACAAAATTAAAACCATAATATATTAAAAACATATAAACAATAAATCTGGCTTCTTTTCTACTAAAGTTCGAAACACTAACAATGAATGCCAAAAATGGCCAAATAAAAAATAGTATCAGGTAATATTTACTACTTCGATAATTGTTAAAAGGATACTCTCCGGACAGACTCAGATTCATAATTTTATCTTATGATAGATCATCTTTAACCTGATATTCTAACTCCCCTGCTTTCAATTAGCTAATATGTCACCACCAGTAAATAATTTCAGAAATGCATCTGAAACTACCTTAATATTATATGCCCCCTTGTTTATAATTCTTTGCCTTGAAAAATCACCATTTAAAAACTCATTGACCAGATCAATATCCAGATTGGCAGAATTAAGATTTAAAATTGGCCGACCAGATAATGCATAGTCTATAAGCTTACTGGGTACAGCTTCGACATTGGTAAGACTATCAAGTTCTGTATCAACGTTAACAAGAAAATCTACTTTGCTCATGATGGATATTAAGGCTAACCTGTCGATGTAACAATGTATATTCAGCTTATCTCCCAGGCTTGGTTTATAATGATTGAACCATTCAGCCTGATTCGTATATACAAGAAATAAAAAATCCATTTCTAAAGAAGAAATATAGTCAAGAAATAAGCTGAGATCCCTTTTACCTGGGATAACGGATCCTGCAAACAGAAAGGTTGTTATGTCATTCTTAACCTCTCCCTCATGAGTCTTAATTTCATCAAAGTTGAACCCCTGTGGAATGACTTTTATCTTAGTTTTGAATTGTGGATAGAACTGATTGCGCATTTCTTCAAAAGGAACAGTAATGAAATCGCATTTTTTACAAAAGCTCCATTCCAAATACTTAAAATAGAACGGTTTTTTAAAAGTATCAAGCCTCGCAAACATATATGGATCTCCGCAATCAGCAACCCATAGTCGGGATGCATGTTGATTTCCCTTTTTAGCCCATGCAACCCCCCAATGCACAGGGAATGGCACAGCAAAGGAAATCATCATGTCATATCCTACCTCCCTTTTCAACATTTTCCTGACATGATGCATATCTTCAATTGCAGGATATTCAAATAATACCAACAGTGCCCTTTTGAGCGCACGACTTAAGAATGCCCATGGATTGCGTTTCGCTATTCTCACTTCTGGCAGTCTTCCGCTCTCCCACATTTTTATGACAATGGGTGTTCCCCTTTTAAAATCATTGTAATCATGGTTTCTGAACTTTGTAATTACCACCACTTCATGACCCAGTCTGGAAAATTCTCTCGCCAGCTCTGTAGCCCTGTAACTGCGTGGGGATATTTCAGGGTAAAACGCATTGGTTACTAGTAAAAGCTTAATTCTGGGAAGTGACATCGCTAAGTGTTGCCTGTTCGTAATACGGAATGATAAATCAACTCATAAAAAATTTTAGGGAACCTTCACATTGAATTTCGTGATCCATTCCCCTAATAAGATCAACCTCCAATATGAAAAATCAAATGGAACCTTACCTTCTACAATATTGTCAAAATATATTAAAGCTTCATTTTTAATTAAACCGTTGGTAATATCAATCGCCTGGGCAATTCCTTTGCGAAACAACTTGGGACTCTCATTTCTGACCCAATGCTCCTCAGGTGTAGAATAACCCATCTTATCTTTTCGGTTTCTGATTGCCTCTGGTAGAAGGTCACCCATTGCCTGACGCATTACTCTTTTGGAAATACCATTTTTTTCCAGATAATTATCAGGCAAGTTGTAGGCAAATTCCACCAAACGGTGGTCGAGAAAAGGTACCCGTGCTTCTACTGAACTAGCCATTGAGTTTCTATCCTCCCAGTGCAAATATTTGGGTAGTGTGGAATAAAAGGTAAGATGTTCCGAGATATTTTGTACCGAAGAGTATTCGACTGGAATAAAGTCGAATGGGTGTTTAAAGTTTATCCCAATTTTTTTACTGTTAACAATACCTTTAAGATGGGATGTATTACCTGATAACCTGGACAGCATACGGTTAAATTTTGTTGGCAAAAGGTGATAGAGTACTCCCCTTAATAATTCCGTATTGGAAACAGGTCTAATATTTTTTAAATTTCGAGAATCACCCAGGAGTTCACTAATTTTCATTTTTCTAACCATATCTGCGTACCGTGAAAAAAGGAACTGGCCATACCCTCCAAGATACTCATCTGCCCCCTGGCCATTGAGTAAGACTTTCACTTTGTCAGATGCCGCCAACTTAAACACATTATAGGCAAGCAGTACACTCTGAGATTGATACGGTTCATCTTGATGCCAGATAATTTGGGGAGTTTGATTAAATACATCTTCCACTTTTGGAAAAACAAAGGATGCCTTAACATTTGTTGCGCCTATCACAATATCCATCCACCTTTTCTCACTGTATTTCTCAATCTCTGAACATGAAGAAAAAGTCCGCTGTCGGTTTGTTGCACCTTCAGTTTTCAATAACCGGTTCACTTCACATACTATGGCAGAAGAATCCAGCCCTCCGCTCAAAGCAGTACCCACAGGAACGTCAGCATTGAGATGCTCTTTAACAGATACTTCAAACAGGGACCGGAATATTTCTGCGGCATTTTCAAACGATCCATTAAATAATTCTCTTTTTGGCCAGTACCATCTATTATAAGTTAACTTTCCACTTATTGCAGGTTTTATGCCACTTAATTCTGATTTAAAATATGTCCCTCCAGGTAATTGAAAAACATTCCTAAACATAGTTTCGTCGGTATGATCAGCAATTGAGTACATGAGTTGATCATATACCCTTTGCGGATTCATAGAAGCATGCCATTTGGGTAAAACCGTAAACTGCTTTATCTCACTGGCAAAGAAAAAGTCCCCCTCATCTGAAAAAAAGTAGTAAAAGGGCTTAATCCCATATCGGTCTCTTGCTAAGAATATCTCATTGCTATGTTTGTCATAAATGGCAAATGCCCACATCCCGACAAATTTATTCAGGCATCCTTCTCCCCATTCCGAGTATGCAGCAAGAATTATCTCAGTGTCAGTCTTTGTTTTAAATAAATATCCTGATTCTTCAAGTTCTCTCCTGATCTCTGCATAATTGTAAATCTCACCATTGAATACTATCCAAAACCGACCAGAAGAGTATGACAATGGTTGATGGCCTGCAGGTGAAAGGTCAAGAATAGACAACCGCTTATGACCCAGAGCCATAATTGAAGTATCTCCCAGGTATGAGGTTATTTTCGCTATCGGACGGTATTCGGTAAATGTATCCCATACTTCGTAAGGAGTATTATCTCCTCCCAGTTGTATCAGTTGGTCATGACTCTTAAGAATCACAAAGCCTTCATCATCCGGTCCTCTGTGATTTATTAAGGAACCCATTTTATAGATTATTTCATTTGACAGCAACCTTCCGGGTCCCGCAATAAAACCAGCAATTCCACACAT
>CAZEYY010000114.1:0-12123 GCA_964516485.1 uncultured Rikenellaceae bacterium | reverse complement strand
CACATGTAATGCATACACAACCGAGCTTGCGAGCTCAGCGAAGCTAAACACGTATAAATATAATCTGTAGGTTCCATCATTCCATTAAAATCAAAATTATATTATGTTGAAAAAATTAAAGTACCTCCTCTCAGTTATCGTACTGTTCCTGGGTATTCCAGGTCTGCTCAATGCAGTTGATGATGCCAGGCTTCTCAGGTTCCCCGATATTAATAACAACCTTGTAGCCTTTGTATATGCAGGCGATATATGGACAGTGAATGCCAGTGGCGGTGAGGCCCGCAGGCTGACCTCCCATGAAGGTCTGGAGCTCTTCCCCCGCATTTCACCCGATGGCAGATGGATAGCCTTTTCCGGTGAATATTCCGGAAGCCGCCAGATTTTTGTTATGCCTTCAACAGGAGGCATACCCCGCCAGCTGACCTGGTACAACTCAGTGGGCATAATGCCTCCGCGCGGGGGCTGGGACGATGTAGTTCTCGACTGGACACCCGACAGCAAACAGGTGCTTATCAGAGCCAACAGAACTCCATACAGCGAACGCCAGGGCAGGTATTATCTGGTTAACCTCGACGGAGGACTCGAGAAACCACTTCCAATAATGAACGGAGGCTTCGGAGCACTTTCTCCCGACGGATCAAAAATAGCATTCACACCGGTCGACAGGGAATTCAGAAACTGGAAAAGATACAAGGGAGGCAGGGCCACGGACATTTGGGTATATAACCTCGCTGAGAACACTTCAGAACAGATAACAAATTTTGAAGGAACCGACCAGCTGCCAGTGTGGTCTGGTGATAATATTTACTTTGCATCTGATCGCGACCTGAAGCTTAATATCTGGAAATACAATACTTTAACTAAAACAACAGAACAGCTTACCCACTATACCGATTTTGATGTAATGTGGCCTTCAGGCAACGGTGATCAGCTTGTATACGAAAACGGAGGCTATCTTTATAAATTAAATCTTAAAACAGGAGTACCGGAAAAAATCAATGTCTCAATAAACTTTGACAATCCGAATCTGATATCCTATTATAAAAATGTAAAGGAAAATATCCACAGCGCGGCAGTTTCACCAGGCGGAAAGAGGGCTTTGTTCGATGCCCGAGGTGATATTTTCTCGGTACCTGCAGAAAACGGAATAACCGAAAACCTTACCGAAACACAGGGTATACGCGAAATATTCCCCGGATGGTCACCTGACGGAAAATACATCTCATATTACTCTGACGCTACAGGGGAGTACGAACTTTACCTTCTTGAAAACAGCAAGGGAGCTAAACCAAAACAGGTGACATTCAACTCCTCTGCCTGGAAATATCAGCCGGCATGGTCACCCGACAGCAGGTACCTGCTTTATTTTGACAGGACTCTTAAACTGAAGCTCACTGAAGCTGCAACAGGCAAGACAACAGATGTTGATCACGCAACAGGCAGTGAGATGCGCAGTTACAGCTTTTCTCCCGATTCGAGATGGATTGCCTACACAAAGGAAGGAAGCAATGACAAGACGGCTATTTGGGTCTATGAGATTGCAACAGGCAAAAAAACACAGTTAACCGACGGAACATATTCAGATGAAAATCCCGTCTTCAGTGCATGCGGCAATTATATCTTCTTCACATCAAGCAGGACCTATAATCTTTCATTCTCAGAATTTGAATTTGATTATCTGTATAATGACGCCACAAAACTCTATGCCCTCTCACTGACAGGAAAGAGTCCAAAGATTTTCAAGGATAAGAACGATGTTGAACCTGTTACATCTGAAAAAGCTCCGGCTGCTGCAGCTCCTGCAAAGGACAAGAAGCCGAAAACAGCTTCTGCAGATACTGCATCCTCTTCCAAAAAAGAAGTCAAAGTCGAGATCGATTTTAATAACAGCAATTACAGGATCACTGCACTGCCGGGAGATCCCGGAAACTACAGGATTGTTGGTGCTGTCGACAATGGCCTTGTCTATATAAGCAACGGAAAGCTCATGAAGTACAGCCTCGCTGATGAAAAGAGCGAGGAAATACTCGACAGGGTAATGATGGCAAGCCTGACAGCCGACAGGAAGATGCTAATGTACAGGTCAGGCCAGGACTATGGAATTATTAAAGCAGCTCCGGGTCAGAAAGCAGGGGCAGGGAAGCTTAACCTCAGCGGTCTTGAGATGAAAATAGATCCGCAGAAGGAATGGAATCAGATTTACACCGATGCATGGAGGATCTTCCGCGATTACTTCTATGTAAATAATATTCATGGAGTCAACTGGTCTGAGGTAAGGGAGCGTTATAATGCCCTCCTGCCTTATGTCAGTCACAGGGCCGATCTCGACTATATTCTTAATGAGATAGTTGCAGAAACAAATACCGGTCATACCTATATCGACTGGGGTGATTTCGAAACAGTTAAAAGGATTGATAATGGTCTGCTCGGGGCAGAGTTGCTTGCAGATGATGCTTCTGGAAGATACCGCATTTCGAAAATTTACAGGGGTGAAAACTGGAATCCTTCAAGAAGATCGCCGCTTACGGAACAGGGAGTCGATGTCAGGGAAGGTGACTACATAATAAGTATAAACGGTAAGGAGGTCACAACAGCATTGAATCCATATATGCTCCTCGAAAATACAGCGGGCAAGACAGTTGAAATTAAGGTAAACAGCACCTCATCAGCTGAAAATGCAAGAACATCACTGATAAAACCTCTGACCTCGGAACAGGAACTCAGGTATTTCAACTGGGTTAATGAACGCAGGGCCATGGTTGACAGGCTTTCAGGCGGAAAGATTGGATATATTCATGTACCGAACACCTCAACCGACGGAAACCGGGAACTTTTCCACGGCATGTACACTTATTATGACAAGGAAGCGCTTATTATAGATGACCGCTATAACGGAGGTGGTTTCATTCCCGATAGAATGGCCGATCTTCTTGACCGTCATACACTTGTATACTGGCACAGGAATGGACTTGAACCCAACAGGGCTCCGGGTATTGCTCATGACGGGCCGAAAGTCATGCTCATAAATGGCTATTCTGCCTCCGGTGGTGATGCTTTCCCATATTTCTTCAAAAAGATGGGACTCGGAAAACTAATCGGCACAAGGACGTGGGGAGGGCTTGTAGGTATTTCAGGCAATGCAAGGCTTGTTGACGGAGGAAACCTTTCAGTGCCACAGTTCGGCATATTCGACAAGGAGGACGGATGGATAATTGAGGGTGTTGGCGTATATCCCGATATTGAAGTTGTTGACCGTCCCGAGCAACTGGCAAAAGGCATTGATCCTTCAATAGAGAAGGCTGTGGAGGTTCTTCTGCAGGAACTTAAGGACAAACCATCCAAAAAAGTCACAATACCTGCTCCCCCTGACAGGTCGAAATGGCATGAATAAAAGAAACTTGATATATTAACCACAAAGGACACTAAGGAAGAACACAGAGCACACAGAGGTATGATAGTACAATTTAACTTTGTGCTCTCTGTGATCCCGATACTATCGGGACTCTGTGCCCTCTGTGGTTAAAATAGAAATTTTTATTCCGAAAAAGTCAGGATAAATTATTTTGCAGCAGGCACATAAGTCCTCTTTACCTTGTCGATCTCATTCATAAGGCCATCGGTAAAGGTGTCACTTCCAAGCTGCCAGTACATTATTCCGTAAAGTTTATTGTCGATAACATATTTTGTTTTTTCGGCAATTGAATGTTTGTCATCATAAGTAAAGAACTGCTTCTTTACAGGATTATAGAGATAGGGAGCCTTTGCATTCTCATCCCAGCGATACACCCATCCGCTATCCGCAGGCATCGACTGAGCCATATTCCTGTACCCAAGAGTGGTTTTGAATTTTGCAGGCTGTCCCAGCGCACCATTGACGTCTTCAACATTCTCAAAGATCTTACCGTAAAATGCACCGCCGACAACAATCTTGTTTGCGGGAACACCAAGCTTTATAAGTGATTGAACCATCCAGTCGGCTGACCTTGGCTGCTCGGGTGATGAATAAAGGGCAGTGTGATGCATCGTTGTCTTCGATCCCGGACCAGACATATCATAAGTCATAAGATTCACAAAATCAACCTTTTTCATTACCTGCTTCCACTGAACTGCTGAATCGAGATACCGCTGTGAGGCACCGGCAGCAAAGCTCAGTTCTTTGTCATATCCGAGTTTACGCAACTCGTTTACAAGTTTCGTGAAATTCTTTTTATCAGCCGCAGCAAAGGGATGTCCGGGATAACCTGCTATGCCCGGGTATTCCCAGTCAAGGTCAAGACCATCGACCTTAAAATAATCATATACCTCTTTTATTGACTGAACAAATTCCTTTCTTCCCTCCTTTGTTGCAAAAACCTCAGAACAGGTCTTGCATCCTCCCCATCCGCCAAGGGAAATAAGAACCTTCAGTTCGGGATTCCTGCTTTTAAGAGACATCATCTTCAGAATTACAGCTGTATCGCGGGCACTCCTGATATGGAAGCGGTTCCCGTTTAGATGACCGAAGCAGTAAATAATGTGAGTCATCTGATTCGCATCAAAATTATCAAGGGCTTCAGCCGGCCCCGCATAGTACGACAATACTCTTATATTGTTCTTTGTCTGGGAGTAAGCAGCTGTGCCGGCATAGAACAACAGGATGAAGATCATGAGGTTTTTAAGCATGTAAGGTTTCATGTCTGTAGTATTTAAAGTTTCATTATTTGTTTTCGCTAATTACAATGTCTCCTGCATTGGGCATTGCCTGGTAAAGGATGTATGCTTCCTTTCCCTCATGCAGAGGCTTTATCATCTGTTCCCATTCTCCCTGCTTTACAAGAACCTCGTCCCAACCTTTCTTTACTAAAGTCTTAAGCGTAAGCGGAAGATCATAAAATTCACTGTCCATGTCATTTGTAAGGCTGATCCGTATCTCGCTGCCTTCACTGCTTACACTTACCCTGCTGTTCATTCTTTCTCTCATATATCTTGCAGCATCACCAAAGGTGGCAACCCAGAGCTCATTATCCTTTGAATGAATATATCTGAAATAATCATCAACCTCACTGCTGTTAAGCGCTTCCCAGCCTATACCATCAATGCCGTGTATAACAAGCACAAGCCAGATATTATTCTGCATCGCAGTAGTGTCTATCCATGTTTTCATCATCGGAAGCGGAGTCTTGGTTGTTGCGCCACGTTGCCACTGAACATACTCATATTCTGAGCATACCGGGCTCTTCCTGCTGGCCCTGTTAAGTTCAAGGAGGAAGGGTTCAGGCATCCTGTTCCGAAGAGCAGGATATACCTTGTATGCATATTCCATTGCCCGCTCATTCTCTGTGCCATAAGGGCATTCCGCTGAAAACACAAACCGCTTTCCCAGTTTGTTAAGAATTTCCTCCCTGCTTTTCTCAAGTTCGTAGAGCATATTAGGTTCATCCAGTGCTGCCACATAGGGATGTGTGACCATGTGACTTGCAAACTCATGTCCCTGAGCAGCAAAGGTTTTTATCATATCCCAGGTAAGAACATCGGTATTTTCTCCGGACCTCTTTCCTGGGCTTGCCTTCTCAAGCTCACCATTAATCACTTTTTTATACAATTCATCGATTATTTTATAAGCTTCCTCCGGTCTGCCGGCATCCATCTGTCCTCCTGCCCTGGTAAAATAATCACCTGTTCCCCTGTACCCCAGGAATCTTGCTGCCGAGGCCCTTTCAAAAAAATTATCCTTCCCTGTTGGCACTGTTTTTGCTTCTTTAATTATCTCATTCACAGGTCTTCCTATAAATTTGCCTTCATACATCGAACCAGGTATTGAACCTGTGTTTATGAAAAAAGTTCCCGGCATATTAAGTTCGTTCATTATTGGAACAGCCTTTCTGAACTGATTTATGGAACCGTCATCATAGGTAATTGAAACAGCCCCTTTCTTTCCATACTGCCATTTTGTAATTTCAGTTTTTCCGGCTGTATTGCTGCACCGGACAAAGAGAAATAACACACCTAAAAAAGATGTTATAAAACATGTTTTTAAAATGATTCTGCTGTTTTTCATAATACTGACAGGTTATGTTTGAGGTGAATTTCTGAAATAATAAGGTAAAATACAATACTTACCTTGCTGTTTATCAGGAATTAACATTATTTAGCAAATATGCCGGGATAACAGATCTTTATGCAGAGTTTTTCTTATTTTTATATGACATACCAAAAAAACAAAAAAGCATATACAAAATTATTAATAAGCAAGCTATGAAAAGACGTGAATTCCTTGGTAAAACACTTGCGGGAACTGCAGGTGTTGCCATCGGAGCCTCAGGCCTTATTGCATCTTCCTGCAAAGGAGCAAACGATAAGATCGTACTTGCACTTATAGGTGCCGGTGGCAGAGGCGTACCAACAATAATCAGCTGCTGCAAGGCAAATACCGGAGTGGAAATCAAGACAATATGCGACGTTGATGATAACCGGGCCACAGCTGCTGCTGCAGAAGTGGAGAGGCAGCTGGGCTATAAGCCTGTGACTGCCAAATACATGAAGCAGGTCTTCGACGACAAAGACATTGACGCAGTATGGATTGCAACACCTGATCACTGGCATGCACTTGCAACCATCTGGGCCTGCCAGGCCGGCAAGGATGTCTATGTTGAAAAGACACCGAGTCTCTGCATCTGGGAAGGAAGGAAAATGCTTGAAGCGGCGAAAAAGCACAAACAGATAGTTCAGGCAGGATACCAGAACCGCAGCGGGGAATATATAGCAAAAGCAAAGGAATATATTGAAACAGGCAAACTCGGGCAGGTCGTTCACATAAGGATCTATAACATGCTTCCAGGAAATAAATGGATAGCAGAACCTGACAGCGAAACTCCTTCAACACTCGACTGGAACGAATGGCTGGGGCCGGCACCTCTGATCCCCTTCAATAAAGGAGCACTTACCGGATGGTTCTATTATTATGCCTATAACCCGGGCACACTCAATGATGCATCCCACCAGTTAGATATCACAAGGTTCCTGATGGGTAACCCCGGTCACCCGAAATCGGTATATGGCTGGGGCGGAAACCATGTATTCAACTCCGAGAGAAACACTCCTGAGGAACAGTCAATTACATACGATTTTGAAAAGTTCACAGTTACTGTCGACAGCTGTAATGCAACAAATTATATGTCGAAGGCATCAAACGAGATAAGAATGGATCCGGAGAAATATCCTGAGTGGAAGACAAATGCCGACAGGATAGAGATTTACGGTACCGACGGAGTTATGTTCATGGGCCGTACAGGCGGCGGATGGCAGGTCTATGGCCCTGGTGAAAAACTTATTGCACAGGAAGGAGGCATACATCCCGATGTCGAACACCAGAAAAATTTCATCGATTCAATAAGAAGCAGGAAACAGCCTAATGCAAACATGGAACAGGCACATCTTAGTGCTTCACTGGTCCACTTTGCAAATATTGCTTACAGGGTTGGCAACAGGCAGTTGTTAATTGATTCACAGAAGGAGCAGTTCATCGGCGATGAGGATGCCAACAAGTTATTGAAAGTCAGTTACAGGGAAAATTACGTCGTTCCGGAAAAAGTATAAATATAAATATCAGTATATCATGGCAAGTGCTAACGATAAAGTAGTCCTGGCGCTCATTGGCGCAGGAGGAAGAGGTACACAGGTTATACTCGGGATGCAGAAATGCCTTCCCGGAATAGAGGTAAAATATGTCTGTGAAGTTGATAGGGAAAGGGGTGGCAGGACGATTGATGAGCTTGGCAAGCAGCAGGGATATAAACCTCAGCGTGTTGAAGATATGCGCCAGACCTTCGAAGACAAGGATGTTGATGCGGTTGTAATATGCACTCCGGAACACTGGCATGCCCTGGCAACAGTATGGGCCTGCCAGGCTGGCAAGGATGTCTATGTCGAGAAGAACATATCGATGAACATCACCGAGGGCCGCAAGATGATTAATGCTGCAAAAAGATACAACAGGATCATACAGTGCGGTTTCCAGAACCGCAGTGGTGCCTATAACATGCATGCCAAAGAGTATATCCAGAGCGGGAAGCTTGGTAAAATTGTTCTTCTGAAGGCATATTGCATGCTGCCAGGCAATAAACCATGGAACTACAAGGAAGATGAACCTGTTCCCGAAGGACTTAACTGGGACATGTGGCTCGGCCCTGCTCCTTCCGTTCCTTATAATGTAAGCAGGCATAAGGGATATAACGAATTCTGGGCCTACTCCTGCGGGCTGCCTCTGGCCGATTGCTGCCATGTAATTGACCTTGCCCGGATGGTCATGGGCGACCCTGCAAATCCGCTTTCAGCATTCTGTGCCGGCGGCAGGGTGCTGTATAATGACAATAGGGATATACCTGACAACCAGACTATAACGTATGATTTCGGCGACTTTCCAATGACCGTTGAAGCATCTATCTACGGCGAATACCTTCAGAAAGCTCCACCCGAAGTACGCTATGGAAGAAACAAGTTTGCAAACTGGCCCTTCCTCAGCGACAGGATGGAGATCTACGGAACAGAAGGAATGATGTACCTCGCACGTCATGGAGCAGGATGGCAGGTGCTTGGCAAGAACAGCGAGGTTCTTGCACAGGAATATGGCTACTTCCCCGATGAGGAGCATCAGCAGGACTTCATAAGATGCATCAGGACAAGGAAAATGCCTAATGCCGGTATTGAACAGAGTCATAAGAGTGCAACTCTTGTCCACCTTGCAAACCTTTCGTACAGGGTTGGCAAGAAGCAGCTTTACTATGATGGCGAAAAGGAAATAATAACAAATTCCGACGAAGCAAATGAATTATCGAAGGGTAGTTATCGTCCCCGTTTTGAGGTACCTGATGTTCAATAAATCCTTTAACCACAGAGGGCACAGAGAAGGCACAGAGAACACAAAGAAAGATATTAATAACTTAGTGCTCTTTGTGTAAACCTTTGTGTCCTTTGTGGTTAAAAAATATTTCAATAAATCCATTCAATGGCATCTGAAAAGAAGAATCTCTTAAAGAAACTTATAATCGCGGGAATTACAGGAACAATAATAATCGCATTAATTGCGGGTTTCTTAATACTCAGAACTTACGGTCGTACTGAAATCCAGATCGATATCCACCAGAACAAAAAGATAATCCACCTTTCCAATTTTGCAGAACCTCCGCAGTTTGCCATCTGGCTTGAAAATCCTGCAAACGGAGAGCTTAAAACAGTTTTTGTCACTCACAGGGTTGCCAAAGGCGACTGGGAAGGAAAGGCAAATGTCCCCGTTGCCCTGCCAAAATGGTACCAGCTATTCAGGGGAAACAACAAGAATGACAACCCGAAGGAGAAAAGCAAAAACAAGGATATGGCTATTTCCGGTGCAACACCCAAAGCAGATTATTTCTCAATGAGAATTGAAGTGGAACCCGGCTCTGAATGGATCTGCTGGATTGAGATGAACCTTGCCGGTGATTTCAATGATGCCTACCCGGAGATTGACGTCAAAACTCTGAGAGAAGATGAATTCAGCAATGGCCAGCCTGCACTTATATACAGATGTGCAATAAAAGCCCTCGAAGGTTCCAGGTTCAGACCTGAAATTGTTTCACAGTCAGCATGGAACAAGGGAGAGGTTTCTGTGGAGGCCGTCAGCGAGGGTATAACAACTGCTAAAAATGTTTTTGATGATATTAAGATCTCTATAATAAAGCCGAAACCAAAACTAATAAACAAATACAAAATCACCAGCTCACAAGGTCTTGCAAACAATTGAAAACCATAAATGCCCGATCACTTATCCGGATGAATAATTATTAATCATGAAAAAACTTATTGTTATTTATTTCACAATACTTTGTGCCTGGATACTTCCAGCCGGCGGACAGGATGTCAGTCCGGAACAGCAGAAGTATGAAACTGACAGAACTGACGCTTATGCATCACAGCTCGAGAAATATCTGAGCAATTACCTTGTCACACAATATGACGAACGTGCTGCATCCTCCTGGCACAGGGATTACAGCAGCATTGATGCTTTCGAAAGAAGTGTGATGCCAAATCGTGAAAGATGGAAGAGTGTTGTGATAAAACCACCAGTTCTGACTAAGACAGGAGCTCTGTCCAGGAAACCATATACAATTGAAGGGATTAAAGGTGAATGGCTTGAATTGCCGCTTGGAGATCTGACTGCCCAGGCCTTTCTTGCATTTCCTGCAGAAAGGAAAAATAACGGAAAACTTCCACTTGTAATTGTCCAGCATGGGATTGGCAGCACTCCTGAAACACCATTCAGAGGAGGCGGTTATCACGAATATGCAAAGGAATTGCTTAAGGCAGGTTATGCAGTACTGGTTCCGATGAACCTGATGTCTGTTGAGCGCCGGAATCGAATCGAAAGGCTCTGCAGGCTTGCAGATATTAGTCTTCCCGGTATCGAGCTCGTCAGGGTGCAAAACCTGCTTGATATTGTACTTGTCGATCCAAGGATTGATCCTCAGCGTGTCGGAATGTGGGGAGTTTCACTGGGAGGAATGGCCACAATGTTCTGGATGCCTCTTGAGCCCAGGATAAAGGCAGGTGTTGTATCAGCCTGGTTCAACCAGAGAAGAAACAAAATGGCAGTCCCCGATGAACGGTATTCATGCTTTCTGGTGACAACAGAAGATCATGCTTTCTTTACCGGCTGGCTTACTGAATTTACCGATCATGATGTGGTTTCGCTTATCTGCCCGAGACCACTGTTGATTCAACATGGAAAAAAGGACAGGATAGCTTACTGGCCCCAGGTTATTGAAGAGTTTGATATCTCCAAAAAACATTATGAAAAACTGGGAATACCCGAACGCTTTGAAATGGACCTTCATGAGGGTGCTCATGAAGCAATTATTGAAAGCGGGATCAGGTTTATGGACAAGTGGCTCAGATAGTGAAACAGAGCTGAAATTTATCAATAAAGCAACGTTTCCATTTAACTTATTTAACAATAATTAGACTATTTTTATACTTTATTCGAAATCAGTTATTTATCTTTGTAAGGCAATACCATTATTAGAATAATCAGGGATTTTGTTCATTATGTATCCATGATTATGATAAAATGAATACCATAATTACAAAGCATTATTGCCCAAAGCAGACTCTGATATTTAAAGAGACAGAACCTGAAAGAGCTTTCCGCTGCGGAGGAAGAATTCTGTTACTTATTCTTTTACTTGAAACAATCTTTTCTCATTTTTTTACACTAAACGCCGAGAAAATAGTCACAGTAGCTACTATAGGCGACCTGCCACCCGTAATTAAAAGTGACAACAAACAGGATATAGTCAAACACGTTATAAACTTCTGGGACAAGGAGTTAAAGCATGTTCTGAAAAAGAAACCCGATCTGATTGTTCTGCCTGAGTTTTGTGACCTTTCATCACTTGGGGAACCCTATCTGAGCATCAGAAAAAACCAGGTTCTTGATTTCTTTGCATCTGTTTCAAAAAAGAACCAGTGTTATATAGCATTTGGGATGCAGCGGATGGATGAGGAAGGTAACTGGAGAAACTCTTGTGTTATTGTAGGAAGGAACGGTGAGATTGCAGGAATATATGACAAGAATTTTCCGACAATAGGGGAAATTGATCTTGGCATCGAGCCAAGTGATAATTCACAGCTTCTCAAACTCGATTTTGGCAAGGTTGCTGTTGCAATCTGTTTCGATCTGAATTTCGATGAACTAAGGGCGAAGTATGCAAAAGAGAAGCCTGACCTGATAATTTTTTCTTCAATGTACCATGGAGGCGTATCACAAAGATTATGGGCTTATTCCTGCGAATCCTATTTTGTAGGATCCGTTTACAGGGGTTATCCGTCTGAGATTAGGGATCCCAGGGGAGATGTGGTTGCATCAAGCAACAGACATTATAATTATGCAATAGCTAAAATAAACCTCGATTTCAAAAGAGTGCATCTTGCATATAATTATGTCGGACTGAAAGCCTTGAAGGACAAATACGGGAGTACTGTGAAAATAAGTGACCCGGGAGAGTCATCTTCAGTAATAGTGACAAGCGAAAATCCGGCAGTCAGCGCCGAAAAAATGATCAGGGAATTTGATATAGTCCAGTTTGATGATTACCTCGACCAGGTAAGGGA
>CAZEYY010000113.1:0-12297 GCA_964516485.1 uncultured Rikenellaceae bacterium | reverse complement strand
CAATTGCAGGAAATAAATGTACCTCCGCACAGGAATCTTGACAGACCAGGAGGATTAAGGCAATTTGCAATTTACCTTTCAAGGGATATAAAAAGTAAACTGGCAAACAGGCAGTATATGCTGCTTACCCTTCTCGAAGCACCTCTGCTCGGATTCATCCTTTCCTTTATAATCAGGTATATTCCGGATCCTAAATCGGATGTATATATTTTTTCAGAGAATGAGAACATTCCGATTTATATTTTCATGAGCCTTATTGTTGCCCTCTTCCTTGGTCTTACAATAAGCGCAGAAGAGATTTTCCGTGACAGGAAGATTATTAAAAGGGAACGCTTTCTCAACCTCAGCCGTTCAAGTTACCTCCTGTCGAAAGTTGCAATTCTGGTAATAATTTCAGCTGTTCAATCCCTTCTGTTCGTCATAATCGGGAATCCGATACTTGGCATAAAAGGAATGTATTTCAATTACTGGCTTGCACTTTTTACAACTGCTTTTTGTGCCAACATGCTTGGTCTGAACATTTCTGCTTCATTTAACTCTGCAATAACAATATATATAGTTATACCTCTGCTTATTATACCAATGATGGTACTGAGTGGTGCAATGTTTCCCTTCGACAAGCTTAACAGGATAATAGGGAATGTTGACAAAGTGCCGGTAATTGCAGAGCTTATGCCAACCAGATGGACTTATGAAGCTTTGATTGTTTCGCAGTTCAAGGATAATAAATATAGTAAGGTCCGGTATACAAAGGACGGCAGGACATATTTCAATCTGCAGATGGATATCAGCCAGGCGGAATTTAACAAAATACACCGTCTTAAAGCTTTGCGCGATGCAAATAAGGAAGCCCTTGCCAATTACAACTGGATTCAGGCTGCATATGGTACCGGGCAGGAGAAGGTCACAGCAGTAAAATCTGAACTCAGCAGCAATCTTATTCTTCTCAGGAATGAGCTGGGCAGACTTGCCGGATTAAGGAAAATTGCGCCTTTTGTTTTTCCCGATAGGCTCACACCGGAAAAATTCAATTCAGAAGTCTCTGATTCTATTGCAGCATATCTTCTGAGGCTCGATCAGTATTTCAGCAGAATATCAAATACTGACAATGAAATAAAGGACAGGTTTTACAGCGCTAATGCACAAGCACTTAAAAAACTTGAGGATGAATACTTTAATTACAAGCTGCAGGAACTTGTTACAAAACCCTATGAAAGAAAGAAAATTCTTGAGTACAGTAATAAGCTTGTTCAGAATACTGATCCGATCTACCTTGAACCGGATAAAACCGGATTTTTAGGTTTCAGAACACATTTCTATTCTCCTTCAAAAAACATTCTCGGTTTCAGTACAGATACATTCACTTTTAACATTATACTTGTACTTCTGAGCACAATAGTATTATACCTGATCCTCTACTATGAACTCCTTGTAAGAATTGTGAAATCCATAGAAAATTTTAGTTTCGGAAAAAAGATTTTATAGTATTGTTAATCAGTTTTTTTGTATTTTTGTATTAATAGTATCCTATGAAGCTTAAATTAAATTTTCTGATAATAGCAATACTTGTTGTCTTTGCATGTGGTAACAGCGGGACAAAGGGAAATGAATTTGTTTTTCCTGAAGCAGACTCAATCCCGCTTTCCGAAGCTGAGAAACTAAGCCCGGAGGCAATTGAAGATATATCAAGAAATATATCCTCACCAGTTGAAATTGCTAACCTTCTGCAAATGCTTGAGGTGCCTTTTTCACAGGAATACCTTGCCACTTCAATTGATGCAAACAAGGAAAGCACAAACTTCAATAAGGCAATGAAACTGGGTATACTTGGTGCCGACCTTGGATACCTGAACATGTATGAAAAAACAGGTTCATCGCTTGATGTCCTTTCTTCAATCAGAAAGCTTTCTGAAGATCTGAAGGTTGGCCAGTTCTTTGATTTTGAAATAATTAAAAGATTATCGCAGAATAAATCAAACCTTGATTCATTATTGTTTATTTCCATTGAATCCTATGAACAGATAGACACTTACCTGCGGAACAATGACAGGGGGCAACTTTCTGCACTTATGATTATAGGCGTATGGATTGAGGGGCAGTACCTTGCAACCCAGGTTGTAAGCAAATTCCCCGATAAGATGCTGCAGGACAGGATCGGCGAACAGAAAATAATACTCAACGATCTTATAATGCTCATAGCACCCTATTGCAATAAAAGTACTGAGTTTAATGACCTTTGCAGGGACCTTCAGTCTCTCAAAGACACATACCGTGATGTCAGGATAACTTATACCCAGGGTGAACCAGTTGCTTCTGAAAAGGACGGCGGACTTGTTATTACACAGACAGAAACAAGTGTTGTTGACATGAGCAGTGAGCGTTTGAACAGCATTGTTAAGCTTACAAGTGATATCAGGAACAGGCTAATTTCAATTAATTAGTATGAAAAAGTATTTGATTCTTACACTATTGCTTACACTTGGATTCGCACTCCGTGCCCAGTCTACGGATCCATTTGTGACAAAATGTGTTCTGAATGCAGGTGCTGATGCCAAATACCTGAAAGACTTCAGAATACAGTTAGGGAAAGCCGCCGCACAGGGAGAACTTAGATACAGAGCAAACATGTCACTTTGGAAGAATACCAAGTACCGCTTCACAATGTGCAGCACAGATGATTCAAAGGGCCAGCTTATTCTGAGCATTAAGGATGACGCAAACAAAATCATCCTTTCATCCTTCGATAAAAAAACCGGAAAAACATATTCTTTTGTTGACTTCGTCTGCAATAAAAGCGGCATCTACCGGCTGAATTATGATTTCAGTGGCGGAGAACAAGGTTCCGGAGTGGGCGTTGTTTCAATGGTGAAATAATATTCAGCCACCATACAGGTAGAATCCCTGGATAATCAGAACAAAGATCAGTACAAGAAGAAAAAATATCTCAGATATTATTTTCTTTTTATAATAAATGAAGTAATGCGTAAGTATATAGCTTGCAGGTATTGCTGTGATCCACATTATTTCAACCGATACTGATGGTACTGCAAAATACGCAGTAAGTGAAAAAACAAAAATCCAGATAAGTATTGAAAAGGTTTTTCTCGACCTGATCTTTTTACTGTTCTGCAGCATGAGCAAATATCCTGTACTTATTATGGCAAGAATCGCCAGGTAAATAAGTGAAACTATCTTGATCCTTGTAAAGGAATAGCTTTCAGCTGAAATAAACAGATTGTCTGAAATTATCTGCAAAAGTGCTTCCGGCTCATATTCAAGCACATAATAAATTCCGAAAGTAACCAGGTAAGGAGTTATAAGCCCAAGAAGCATTATCGCAATCTCTGCAATGCTTACAGTCCTCAGAAGAATGATCCCTATAAGAATTATCAGCCCGAACCATATCAGGTTTGCATAAAAAAGGCTACCGGTACTTATCAGTATTCCTGCATCGAAAAAATTATATGCGAAACCCTGCCTGTGATAACCTGCCATTATCCTTTTCAGGGCTATCATAAAAAACAGTGAGGCAGGAATTACCGGATTCAAAGCCTGGTATTCAGGGAAAATCGCAGTCAGAAAAACAAATATCAGTGCAGGAAGAAAGGTCCTTTCACTTATGAAAAAAATTGTTGTATTGAAATTGACAAGGAGAAAAAGCATTGCAACAGTGATTGACAATGACAGAAGCATTGCAGGCAGACGGCCAGGGATTATAAAAGCTTCAATAATGCTGTAAAGAGGCATGCTGCTGCCTGAATGAATTGCTTCTGATGCAAGCGGATGCCTGAAAAACACACTCATCATAACAAGCGCAGAAGCCACAGCTATCATTAAAATGACACCCGGGCCTGTTCCTTTAAAAAATTTCAGCAACATATTGCCTAAAGGTCAAATCCTATGTCTTTCCTGTAATAAATCCCCTCAAATTCTATCGCCGACAGATTTTTGTATGAAGTTTTCAGGGCTTCATCTTTTGTCTTGCCCAACGATGTTACAGCCAGCACACGTCCCCCTGAAGTTAAAGTTTCTTCTTCCTTCCTTGTTGTCCCGGCATGAAAAACAATGCTTCCCTCTGCCTTACTGAGGCCATTGATAACTTTTCCTTTTGAATAGTCTCCGGGATAACCGCCAGACACTGCCATTACAGTGGCTGCTACCCTTTCATCTGTCTCAATATTTCTTTCAGACAAATCTTCGTAAGCCACACCCTCAATAAGATCAAGAAGATCAGACTTTATCCGCGGAATGATGACCTCCGATTCAGGATCTCCCAGCCTTGCATTATATTCAATCACAAACGGATCGCCATTTACATTTATCAATCCGAAGAAAATGAAGCCCTTGTATGTTATTCCTTCAGAAGCAAGGCCATGAACAGTGGGTTCAATAATCCGTTCTCTTACCTTTTCCATGAATGCTTTCCCTGCAAAAGGAACAGGTGAAACAGCTCCCATACCTCCTGTATTGAGGCCTGTATCTCCTTCTCCAACACGCTTGTAATCCTTGGCTTCAGGAAGAAGCTTATATGATTTCCCGTCAGTAATTATGAAAACTGACAATTCAATTCCCCTGAGGAATTGTTCAATAACAACCTTATTACCTGCCTTACCAAATTTCCCGCCAAGCATCGATTCAACCTCCCTGCGCGCCTCTTCCCTGGTGTCAAGAATTACAACTCCTTTTCCGGCAGCAAGTCCGTCAGCCTTTATTACAAAAGGAGGCTCGAGGGAAGCAAGAAATTCATCAACCTGGTCAAAATCAGATTTGTCAAAGCTTCTGTATCGCGCTGTAGGTATATTGTTCCTGACAAGAAAGGACTTTGCAAAATCCTTACTCCCCTCAAGTCTTGCTGCAGACTTGTCAGGGCCTATGACAGGGATTTTTCTGAGTTCAGGATCGGCAAGGAAAAAATCATGTATGCCTTCTACAAGGGGCGCTTCAGGTCCAACGATAACAATGTCGATATCATTCTTCAGAACGGCATTCTTTACTGCTCCGAAATCGGAGGGATTAACATCCAGATTTGTTCCTGACAGTAAAGTTCCGGCATTCCCCGGAGCTATAAAAATCCTGTCAGCCCCGGAGCTTTGGGCCAGTTTCCATGCAAGGGCATGTTCCCTTCCTCCTGATCCCAGAATTAAGAGTTTCATCTTGGTCGGTATTTTATTTCAAATGTAATTATTACGCCTGAGAAACAAAAAGGGACAGCTATTTCAGACAACATCATTCATCTGATAAAACCGTGAGAAGGTCTCCATAACTGTACTTACATAGGTTTTTGAAACCGGGATATCAGCTACTGATACGTTATCGAGTTCCAGCTTAAGTCCGTCGCGCTCCTTCTTAATAACCTTAACCTTTTCAAAATTAACCATATACGACCGGTGACAGCGGATCACATCAGTACCTGCAAAACTCTCCTCAACCTTCTTGAGTGTATCCCTTAAAAGGTATTTCGAAACCTTTCCCTTATTCAGATAACAAACAGAAACATAGTTCTCTGCTGATTCAATATAAAGCAGATTTTCCTTTTTGACAGAAAACTTCAGTACCCCCTTTTCATCATAAAAAGGAATCATGTCACGTGTATTTGGAGAAACAGCCTGACCGTCAACCATTCTTTCAATCTGCTCTTTCTTCTCTCTCCAGGAAAAATAAAGCCAGAGTGTTGAATACGGCAACAGAATAACAAGGGCTGTATATCTTGATGATGATTTAACGAGGTCGACAAAAAGCCTCGGATCATTCAGGATGACTTTCTGGAAAAGACCGTAAAAAAGCGACATTGACAGTATTTCGGCAAAGATCCACACAAAATAATGCCAGAGCATTATTGAGTGCCTCTTATGCACATTGTACATTATTATACGGCTGATAACAACAACAAGAACCCCTGTAAGTATTGTCAGGCTCGAAAAGAAGAAAAACTGGAATTTTGTAAGATCAAACCATTTGTCTGCTCCGAAAGGGGCATATATATTAATAAATACCAAAGCGAAAAGAGAGGTGAAAATGATAAGACGAACAATATTTCTCTTTTCATTCAGATATGGCGGAGCCGGTTTCTCAAAATCGACCATTGTAACTTTTTTGGTATGGCAAATTTAACTTTTTTAAACTGTTTTCATTTCTCCGGCCGTTTTTTGAACGATTATCGGAGTTCATTTTTATCCCGGAATAAAAAATTCCGTCACAGATTGCTGCTTTTTATCCCAGCCTTCCTCCATTTGCAACATTAATTTGCAGACGCAGATTCTCAGGTCTTTATTTGCAGCAAATAATTATACCCTGATATGGAATATACCCGCAGTTTTTCTGAACTCAGATCATTGTTCAATCCTGAAGCCGCTTATACAGAGGTACCATGGTCAGGTGTCAGGATACATAACCTTGAATTCAGATCCAATTGCACGGAAGATATATTTGTAAGCACCCGGGATAAGGAGATCAGGGAGAACAGCTGCTTTACCTATCCTGTTTTTGAGCCACTCCGGCCATCGAAAAAAGTAATACTGCTGCTGCACGGGTTGAATGAAAGGAGCTGGGTAAAATATCTTCCCTGGGGACACTGGCTTGCAGAAAATACAAACAGCTATGTAATTATGTTCCCTATTTCCTTTCACATTAACAGGTCACCTGAAGCATGGAGGGATCCAAGGTCAATGGTTCCCTGTGTTCAGAGCAGGAATACGGAATTAGGAGCAACAGAGATGTTAAGCTTTGCCAATGTTGCACTGAGCAAAAGGCTTACTGAAGACCCCATGCGTTTCTTTGTTTCGGGACAACAGACAGTAAGCGACCTTATAAGCTTATTAAACACAATAAGAAGCGGCAACCATGAAATAGTCCCTGAAAAAGCTAATCCTGACATTTTTGCCTACTCCATTGGTGCCTTTCTTGCTGAAATACTTATGCTTGCAAATCCTGAAAACCTATTCACAGAGTCCAGATTATTCATGTTCTGCGGTGGTTCTGTTTTCAGCAACATGAATGGAACATCTAAACTGATTATGGACAGCTATGCCTTTCAGAGGGTATATGACTTTTACCTGAATGATTTTGAAGAAAACATTGAAAAAAAGAACAGGATCTCTGATTATATTAAATCCACTTCTCTTGGAATGGCTTTCAGATCGATGATCGACCTTGCCAGGCTAAGAAACTTCAGGGAACAACTTTTCAGAAAGCTGAAAGATCAGTTACAGTGCACTGCTCTTCTGAAAGATACTGTGATTCCGCTGAGAGGAACACTGGATACATTGGCAGAAACAAACCGCAAGGATATTGTTAAAATTCATGATTTCCCATTTCTGTATTCACACGAAAATCCCTTTCCTGTATTCAGGGATAATAATTACCGGAATGTGGACAGATGTTTTGACATGGTATTCAATGAAGCACGCCTTTTCTTCGGATAATCAACTCATTATCAATGCAGTTCCGGAAGAGCAAAGCTATAGTGGTTTTCAAGTGAATAATCTATAAACTGCCTGAGGTATACCTGACTTGATGCTTCAGCCTTATCGTGAAGGGCAATAACAGAACCGGATCTTAGTTTTTTACATAACATTTTGTAAGACAATTCCGGGAGTAGATCCCTGTCATAATCATAAGGCATTACATCCCAGAAAAATATTGTATATCGCTTTTTCAGTTCAAGGTATTGGCCAGGAGTAAGCCGGCCGTACGGAGGCCGGAAAATTTTCGAAGATAACAGCTCTGAAGCCCTGTCAACATCTTTAACATAAGTTTCTGTGCCCGTTTTCCATCCGTCTAAATGCGAAAATCCATGGTTAGCTGTGATATGTCCGCTTTTTATAATTTGCTGAAGCAGACCGGGATATCTCAGAGCATTTTCTCCTGTACAGAAAAATACCGCTTTTATACCATATTCCCCAGTCAGGTCCAGAATTTTCGGTGTTGAAACAGGATCGGGACCATCATCAAATGTCAGGTATATTTTTTTGTTATCCCCTGTACTGAGCCTGAAAATTGCCTCAGGATAGAGCCACCGTAAAAAATAATATGGCTGAGGGATATACATCCGTCATTATTTCACTGAGTATAATCTTCCGTAGTAATTATTTATTTCAGCTTCAACAATTTTGCTTAAGGAATCGAGCTTAAGCCGAACGGTGAGGTTATATAAATCGAGCAGGGCCTGCATGCTGATCCCTGTTGAATACTCAAGTCCGAATCTCTCATTAGACCTCAGGCTTACAGCATAATCAAGATAAGTCTTTGAATAGTCAAGTATCTCATTTACAAGCTTGTCACCTTCATCCTTTTTCCCTGATAAATAGAAAATCTCGGCAAGACCTATTGAAAAGAAATCATTTGGAAGTTTGTCCGCCGGAACTATCTCAAGTCCCCTGTGAGCAGCTTCAAGGGCTCGCACAGTGTCTCCTTTTGCAAGTAGTTCCATCGAGAGAGAAGCAAAGACCCTTCTGAAATTTGAGAACATCCTTCTGTTATTCTCATCAAGGTATACATCAGGATCAGCTGCATTTCCCCATTTGAACTTATTCATCATATTGTCGTACATGACATTAGGATCAATCATTCCGAACTCGCCTTTTTCCCTTGTTTCAGTTTTAACGGGAACAACCCTGTAAGCAAGTCCTTCCTGTATAAAGTACTTTTCAAGTCCCTTGTACTGGCTTGATGGAACTGTTGTTGAATAATACACGGGCCGTTTCCAGTTATTAGTGGAAAGCATATCCATAATTGCCAGATCACCTTTGAAGGCATCTGATTCTGTGTACTCCCAGATCAGGGGAGAAACAATACTTTCGCGGTAATAAGGCTTAACAGTGCTGTTTGCGATGACTAGTGAAGTATCGACATCCAGCAGAAACTTGTTTGCAGGCAGATAATTCATATAATCGCCTCTTCCGCTGTAGTCTATTTTATATCTGTCATCATCAATTCCGGCAAACTCAACAATTTGCTTCAGTTCAACAGGTTTATCAACCCTGCTGTTGACAGGAAGCTGTTCCCTTTTGCCTTCGATATATTTTTCAGAAGGAAGACTTAATGGCATAGGATCTGAATCAAAAGCTTTCTGCCTCATCATTTCAATATACCATCCTGCCTGAATATAGCTGAGGTTTGCCACCCTGACGTCTGTTCTGACCTGTTCCACATCCTGAACATACCATACGGGAAATGAGTCATTGTCGCCATAGGTAAACAGGATACTGTTCTGAGCAGTTGAGTTCAGGTAATTTGATCCTATGTCTCTGGCTGTATACCTGCCTGACCTGTCATGATCATCCCAGTTCTGGGAAGCCATCAGTACCGGTGCTGCAAATAGAAGAATAGTAAAGGTAAGTGCTGCAGAATACCGTTCGTTCATAAATCTCTGCAACTGTTCATACATAAACATGAAGCCCATGCCAATCCAGATAGCAAACGCATAAAATGAACCTGCATAAGCATAATCCCTCTCCCTTGGCTGATTTGGATACTGATTCAGGTAAAGTATAATAGCGGCACCTGTCATCAGGAAAAATGCCATTACAAGCCAGAAGCCGGTATTGTTTCGTTTATATTGCCAGAATAGCCCGGCCATCCCGATCAGGAAAGGCAGGAGGAAATACCTGTTATATCCCGGATTGTTTTTCAGGTCGGGTGGCAGTTTATCCAGTTTTCCCAGACGCGCCTCATCAATGAAATTAATTCCGCTTATCCAGTTTCCATGTATCGGGTTGCCGTTTCCCTGTATATCGTTCTGTCTGCCGGCGAAGTTCCACATAAAATATCTGAGATACATGTATCCGATCTGGTACCTGAAAAAATACCTGAGGTTTTCGCCAAAGGTCGGGCAGACAATTGTTTCCTGACCTGTGGAATATTTTCTTCCCTTTACCTGTCCCCAGTATTCGTATGCCTGTTTGTGATCGGGGTCAGAACTGTACATTCGGGGAAATACAGTTACAAATTTCTCACTGTATTCATATTCAGGTCTATAGTAAGGTTCATATTTGCCGTTTACCTTGTTGTATCCGGCAATCACTCTTTCTATACCGACTACCGGGGCACTGTAATAATTTCCGAAAAGTTTCGGTGAACTGCCATATTGCTTCATATTTATATAATACGACAGCGAGAAAATATCTGATGGATTGTTCTGATTCATTGGCGGCCTTGCCGATGAACGGATCATTATCATTGCATAAGATGAATAGCCGATCATCACTACAAGAATTGCAGTAAACACATGATTAAGGATTATCCTGTTTTTTTTCATGGAATACCTTATCCCATAGACAAGGGCTCCGAACAGTAATACAATGAATACAATTAAGCCACTGTTATAAGGCAGTCCGAAGGTATTAACAAACAAAAGCTCGAGCCATCCTGCTGCTTCAGGTATGCCAGGCATAAGGAAAAAAACCATAAACCACAGCATCACAACAGAAAGCAGCAAAGTAATAATGACTCCCTTTACAGTAACTTCATATTTTCTGAAATAGAACACAAATACAAGCACAGGCAGAACCAGAAGGTTCAGCCGGTGGATGCCAAGACCAAGCCCCATAATATAGGCTATAAGTATTATCCATCTGCCTGACCGTGGCTGATCAGCCTCCTCCTCCCATTTAAGCATTGCCCAGAAAACAAGTCCGGTTACAAGTGATGAAAGTGCATATAATTCACCTTCGACTGCAGAGAACCAGAATGTATCAGAAAAAGTATAGGCAAGAGCCCCAATAATACCACTGCCAAGAATTGCAGGAATCTGTTTATTTTCAAGTGGAGAAGAAAGAGTAAAGACCCTTCTGACAAGATGTGTGATGGTCCAGAAAAGAAACAATATGGCGAAGGCGCTGCAGAGTGCTGAGAGAGCATTCATCATAAGTGCCACCCTGGAGGTGTCGCCAAAAGCAAAGAGAGTGGCAATCCTTCCCATCATAAGGAAAAGTGGCGCGCCGGGAGGATGCCCCACCTGCAGTTTGAATGCCGACAGGATGAATTCCCCGCAATCCCAGAAGCTGACTGTAGGTTCAAGTGTGAGAAGGTATACTGCAAATGAAATTACAAACAGTATCCATCCGGTTATGTTGTTCAGGCGACGGTAGTTGCCCCAGATTGAATCCATATTTTTATATTTAATTCAAATTTTGAACAAAGAACGCAAAAAAAAACAAACCACTGAAAAACAGGAGGGATTTAACTTTACTTTAAATATAAAATCTCCATGGCACCGACTTCCAGTATTCACCGGCATAATCTATTCCTATTCTAGGACCTGTTTTATAATCAGGTCTCTGCCCAGAATCCTCCAGCCATATTCTTGATGATGTGACAAGATTTTCTCCATAAAATGATTTATCTATTCCAAGTTCCCTTGTCAGCCTGCCAGGACCATTAATTCCCTGAGCGCCTCTTATCAGAACAGCCTGGGGATTATCTTTTTCTCCGGTTACTATATTCAGCATCCAGTACATCCCGTATATCAGATATATATAGAGGTGTCCTCCATTACCGAACATGACTGAGGTCCTTTCCGTTCTCCCCTTTGATGCATGGCAGGCTTTATCATCCTCTCCCCTGTAAGCTTCAACCTCTGTAAGCTGAAAACTCCTGCAGGTGTTATCGTTCATCCTTACAATAAGATTTTTACCGATCAGATCAGGAGCAACATCCAAGACATCACGAGTATAAAAATCCTGCGGCAGTTTTCTGAAATCCGGTTTTGTTTCAGTAAGGGATTTTCTTCTCATATTCCACCCATTTTCTGAATACCTGGTCACCGCCGGTATTTTCAATCTGTATAAAGCCTATTTTTCTTGACTCAGGATTCAGTGAGATTTCGTCATAAATCTCCTTATCGCTGAAGCCGGCGCGGGCTGCATCATTACGATCGGATGCATAGACAACTTTTCGGATCCCCGACCAGTAAATAGCTCCAAGGCACATCGGACAGGGCTCACAGGAGCAATAAAGTGTACATTCGTGTAAATCATGAGTTTTCAGACCTGAAGAAGCTTTCCGGATTGCATTAACCTCAGCATGAGCTGTTGGGTCAGTTGTCAGCACTACACTGTTTACTGCTTCTGCAATAATGTCACCATCCTTAACAATAATAGCGGCGAAGGGGCCGGCGCCTGTCTCAATTCCCCCTGAAGCAAGTTTCACTGTATGCAATAAAAAAGTTCTGTCATCTTTCATAGTTTCTGCTGATTGTTAAAAGCCTGCAAAACTATAGTTGTTTTGATTAAGAGTGATAAATTCTCTTCAATATTCTTTTTTTTTATAAAATATGTTGTATTTTTGCAGTCCCGAAAT
>CAZEYY010000112.1:0-12322 GCA_964516485.1 uncultured Rikenellaceae bacterium | reverse complement strand
GCAGGGGGCAAAAAAAAGGGACCGCTAAGTCCCTATTTCATTATTATGTTATATCCTATTTCGCGTAATTCACAGCCCTGGTTTCTCGTATCACAGTAATTTTTATCTGTCCCGGATAAGTCATTTCATTCTGTATTTTCCTGGCTATTTCAAAAGATAAACCTTCAGCCTCCTTATCATTTACTTTTTCAGCTCCAACTATTACCCTCAGTTCCCTTCCTGCCTGTATTGCATAGGTCTTCATCACTCCCGGATATGAAAGTGCGAGAGACTCAAGTTCTTTAAGTCGCTTGATATATGATTCAACAACTTCTCTCCTTGCACCCGGACGAGCCCCTGAAATGGCATCACAAACCTGAACTATCGGGGCAATAAGGGTTGTCATTTCCGTTTCATCATGATGAGATCCTATTGCATTGCAGACTTCCGGTTTCTCCTTGTATTTTTCAGCAAGCTTCATACCAAGAATTGCATGTGGCAACTCAGGCTCGTCATCAGGTACTTTTCCTATATCATGAAGCAAACCGGCTCGCTTTGCAAGTTTTGAATTGAGCCCCAGCTCTGCAGCCATTATTGAACAAAGGTTCGCAACTTCACGCGAGTGCATCAGCAGGTTCTGCCCATAAGATGAACGATACTTCATCTTACCTACAAGCCTTACAAGTTCAGGATGCAGGCCATGTATTCCAAGGTCAATTGCTGTTCTCTTTCCGACTTCAAGTATTTCTTCTTCAACCTGTTTTCTTGTCTTTTCAACCATTTCCTCAATCCTGGCCGGATGTATCCTCCCATCCGTGACAAGCTGATGAAGAGCAAGCCGTGCAACTTCCCTGCGAACAGGATCAAACGCAGATAATACTATTGCTTCAGGAGTATCATCCACAATAATCTCAACTCCGGTTGCAGCTTCAAGGGCCCTTATATTACGTCCTTCACGTCCGATTATACGCCCTTTCATTTCGTCCGACTCAATATGAAATACAGTTACCGCATTCTCTATAGCATGCTCAGCGGCAACTCTCTGGATTGTTTGTACCACAATTCGTTTAGCCTCTTTATTGGCTGTCATTTTGGCTTCATCCAATATCTCATTAATATAAGACATTGCACCAGTTTTGGCTTCTTCCTTAAGCGATTCAATTAGGTGATTCTTGGCTTCTTCAGCAGAAAGTCCAGAGATGGCCTCAAGATGTTCCACCTGCTGATGGTGCAGTCTTGTCAGTTCTTCATTTTTCTTTTCAACAAGCTCAAGCTGTGATGTCAGATTCTCCCTTATCGCTTCAGCTTCATTCTTTTTACGCTGGGCTTCCTCAATTTTCTGAGAAAGAGCATGCTCCTTCTGCTTTATTCTGTTTTCCGACTGGGAGATCCAGCTGTTCTTTTCATTTATTACCTTTTCATGTTCGCTTTTCAGCTGCAAAAATTTCTCTTTGGCCTGAAGGATTTTTTCCTTCTTAATCACTTCAGCCTCCGATTCAGCCTCATTGATAATTTTCCTGCTCCTGTTACGCAGGGCAGCCTGCCACACAAGGTATGAGGCACCAAAGCCTATAATCAGTGCCGACAGTGACAGAACTATTGTCAGCACATTACCTATTATTCCTATAATAAAACCCATATTACCATTAAATTAATTATATAAACAAAAACCCGCAAAGTTCCTTCAGCTTTTATAAAACCCCATATCTTTATGGCTGAAGCTCCTGGTCAGGCTCGAACGTCCACTGTCCCGCCTTAGCGGAATCCCGACGTCCCGATAGCTATCGGGATGGGATGAGGCCTGTTCTACCCCGGTCAAGGTTTGCTCCAAAGTTTTAAGTGTTGAGTTTCAAAAATGAATGAAGAAACAATGCGGGCAATTTCTTACTTCGTATTTTAAAGAACGCTAGTTACTCTTTTTCTTCAAGAACCAGATCAATCTTCTGAATCAGTTCTTTTAATGCATCCGGCAGATAATCCTTGTCAAGTTTCTCTTCCTCCTCAGTCAGCTTGATCACATACTGCAAAGCAGCCATAGCCAGAAAATCCTGCACATCCTTGTCTGAATACCTTTGCTTGTATTGCAGGACCTTCTCATTAATCATTCTCGCTGCTTTCCTGATCTTTTCTTCATCATCCCTTTCCACCTTTAACGGATAATATCTGTCGGCCACATTAACCCTGATCGAAAGTTTATCATCCATTACTATATCTTTAACCGTTTAAAAGAGCAACACATCTGTCAATTTCCCGCACTAAGTCATTTATTTTACTTTTCGCCTCGGCGCCATTACCACCGTCACCCAACAATGCTCCTGTTATTTTTATCCTTTCGTATTTTACTTCCAGTTCCTTAATCTTTTCATCCTTTTCTTCCAGCATCCGCAGCATTCCCTTATTGCGCCTCCTTAGTTCTTCTGTCTCTGCTTTCAGGGTGCTGTACTTATTCAACAATTCATCTAGTTTTCTGTTCAATACTATCAGCTCTTCGTACCCCTGACCGGACATATTTTCATATTTAATACAAAGTTAATATTGTAAAAGGAATTTACAAAAATTTAACCTAAATAGTTTGGTGATGTAAACCGGAAGTCTAGCTTTGCAAAAATGTAACTTACAGCTTTTCAATACAATGCTACTTTTTCGAATATTTTTTATTATTAGTCTAATTATCAGTAGCTTATCCGACACTCCCGTCGACAGGAAACTTTTCATTTCCCCTGTTAGAATACCACTGCTTCTTTCCGCTAATTTCGGTGAACTGAGAATAGACCACTATCATTCCGGCATTGATGTCAAAACACAGGGTGTTACAGGCCATGAGGTGCAGGCGGCATCAGACGGATATGTTTACAGAATTACAGTTTCACCATCAGGCTTTGGCCGTGCTCTTTACCTGAGGCACTCTTCTGGTTATTCAACAGTATATGGTCACCTGGAGAGCTTTTCGCCTGAAATTGAAAAGTATGTAAAGGAAAAGCAATATGAGAAGAAAAGTTTCGCGGTCAGCCTTTTCCTTTCAAAGGAGACCTTTCCTGTCAAACAGGGAGATCTTATTGCATTTTCAGGCAATTCAGGAAGTTCAGGTGGTCCTCACCTGCATTATGAAATAAGGAAAGCGGACAGCGAAAAACCTGTTAATCCGCTGTTGTTTGAATTCGGTGCCGGCGATGATATTGCTCCAGTAATTGAAAAGTTGTTCATATATCCATTATCAGAAGCTACCACCATAAACGGAAAGAATGAGCAGAAAAGATTTGATGTGGCAGGCGGTCACGGAACATATTACATTCCTTCAGAAAAAGAAATTTCAATTAGCGGCCCCGCAGGTTTCGGAATAAAATCATTTGACCTTTTAAATGACAGTTATAATAAATGTTCTGCCTATTCAATAGAGCTCATTATTGACAGCCTAACAGTATTTAAATATGTGATGAACAGTTTTTCATTCAGTGAATCACGTTTCATTAACTCTCACATAGATTATGAAACCTTCATGAAAGAAAAGTTCTTTGTTGAAAGGACCTACTGCCTCCCAAATGACAGGCTTTCAGCGTATAACAATCTGATAAACAAGGGAATTTATAATTTCAATGAAGACAGGACTTATACCGCTAAAATTATTGTTACTGATGTAAATAAAAACACATCTGATCTCACCTTTCACATCAAGTCTAAAGTAGCTGATAATAAGCATGTTGAGAAACATAACGAGGCAGATATCCTGATAATGCCATATAACAGATCAAATAGTTTCATTGCTGAAAATATCAGGACAGAGATACCTGCCGGATCACTTTATGACACCCTTGAATTTGTTTACAGTTATATTCCTCGAAAGGACAACGCTTTATCAGGCATTCACCAGGTACATAATAAATATACTCCTGTTCATAAAGCTTTCATGCTTAAAATAAAACCCGACAGTATTATTTCAGGCAAAGAATCCAAGATGCTTATAGTCCAGACAGGTGATGATGACAGAAGATCAGCATATAACAGTTTCTGGAAGGATGGTTACCTCACTGCTGAAACAACATCTTTCGGCAACTATTCAATTGATATCGACACAGTGCCACCTCTGATAAATGCCAATGGCCTGCTTAACGACAGCAATCTTAAAAACAAAAGGGAGATACGGATCAGGATAAAGGATGATTTATCGGGAATAAAATCGTACCTGCCTGAAATTGATGGGAAATGGGCACTTTTCGAGTATGATCAGAAGAACGATGTTCTCATTTACAGGTTTGATGAAAAAAGAATTGAAAAGAATTCAAGTCATACCCTTACACTGACTGTCACTGACAATAAGGAGAATGTAAACAGATTCAGTTGCAATTTTGAATGGTAAGAAAATTACTCCTAAATCCCCCAGGAGACAAAACAATCATCTTAAAAATAGTGAATCTATTAAGAATTGTGATATATAAGTTTCCCCTCCTTTTGAAGGAGGGGTGGCCGCAGTATGCTGGTTGCTATTTTATTGAATATTGATTCTGCGGCCGGGGTGGTTGATTGGGATATTTCTTTAATTCACAGGGGTAAAATCATCAGATTCAGGAGTATGAAAACAGGGATAAATAACTTGAAGGTTTTGTGTTCTTTGTGCCAAGATTTAAAAACAAAATTGTATTTCACATTACTTCTTTTCTAAAAATAAGATACAAAAATTCTCAAACTAAATAATTTAAAAGAAGTAACAGATGAATCAACCACCCCGGCTGGGAAAAAGACTAATTATAATATAGATAATCAGGGAACCCAGCCACCCCTCCTTCATAAGGAGGGGAAAATAAAATCTGACAATCTCGTCATAGGCCACTCTTAGCTTGACGACCATGCTCCTTAGTGGGGTTGGGGTTGAATCAGTTGATCTTTGAAGGGTAAAGTCCCTTTTTTATCATATTTCCAATACTCTCAACAACAAAAGGCTTGTCTTCCCTGTAAGTAACCCCAAACCAGTGTTCATTGCTCATAAGTACCTGAATGGTAATCTCTCCGCTCTTAACGAACTTATCAACTGAAGTCGGAATGTCAAGTTCAGACTTGAGATCCATACCTTTTGCATTGATGAAGTTTTTGAATTCCATTCCAAGAAAATCAAAACAGGATGGTTTAAAACCCCAGAGATTCATAGAAACAATCTCCTCCCCGCTGAATTTCTCCATCTTTCCGTTTTGATCAGGGGCCTGAGCACCATCAGGAAGTTTCTCTATCTGTTTTGTTTCAACTATGTTCACAAGAAGTCCATTCTTATCAGCTCGGCAAACTCCCCTGTTCACATGACCATGATCAGAAAGGGTATTCTTCATCTTATAACCAACTATACAGTAATTATTTGGATTTTTGTCATTTGTAAGAAAGTCATGAAGTATCCTGAATGATTCAGCACCATAAAAATCATCAGCATTTATTACACCAAAGGGTTCTTTTATTTTCTCCTTTGCAACAAGAATTGCATGACTTGTGCCCCATGGTTTTGCCCTTTCAGGATGGACTTTTACTCCTTCAGGCAGATTGGTAATCTCCTGGAATACATAATCAACTTCAATTTTCCCTTTCAGCTTCTTTACAAACCTTTCCTTCACCTGTTCTTCAATATCGCGGCGGATTATAAAAACTATCTTTCCGAATCCTGCCCGTATTGCATCAAAAATTGAATAATCGATAATAGTTTCTCCCGAGGGACCAACTTCATCAAGTTGTTTGTTTCCGCCATAACGGCTTCCCATTCCTGCTGCCAGAACTAATAATGTAGGTTTCATAATTACTGTGTTTTAATCTGTGCAATAATACTGAATTTTAATATTTTTAGGAAATTTTGAATTTGAGATTATGAAATATTTGCTTGAGATTTGTGTAGATAGTATTGAATCGGCAATAAATGCACAGGTGGCAGGTGCCGACAGAATTGAATTGTGTGATAATTTGCTTGAAGGAGGAACTACGCCCTCTTATGGCACAATACTATCAGTGAAGAATAATCTTGATATTGCAATCAATGTCATTATAAGGCCAAGAGGCGGGGATTTTCTTTACTCTGATGATGAGTTTGAAATTATGCGCAGAGATATTGAAATCTGCGGAGAAACTGGAGTAAATGGCATAGTACTGGGTCTCCTCACAGCGGCTGGTCAGATAGATACTGAACGGACAGCCAGGCTGATTGAATTTGCGTCTCCCATGCAGGTAACCTTCCACAGGGCATTTGACATGTGCAGGGATCCGTTAAGGGGACTTGAAGACATAATTGCTTCAGGAGCAACGCGCATACTTACTTCGGGACAGAAAAACAAGGTTAATGAAGGACTGGATCTTGTCAATGAACTTGTAAAAAAAGCAGCAGACAGGATAATAATAATGCCTGGCAGCGGTATTGACGAAAACAATGTTAAGCTTGTTGCACAATCAACCGGGGCAAAGGAATTCCATCTTACCGGACGTAAAATCATTAACAGTTCAATGGAATTCCGTATGAGTGGTGTTTCAATGGGAGGTCATCCTGATGTTCACGAATTTTCAAGAAAAGTAGCTGATGTCGATAAAATCCGCAGAATAAAAGATATACTTGATTCAATCTGATTAATAAAATGGCACGCTGACGCGGATTTGAAATCCGTGCCATAACGTACAAATATAGTTGGCACCAATTACAAATTGGCGCCAGCATCCTACAGGAGACTTTCCATTGATTTTTGGAGTTTAGCCGAAAGCTGATATCTTTGAAAACTATTTTAACATAGCAATTAAAAATCAATATCATAAACTGATTAAAATCATTTATATGAAGAAAACGATAACAATATTGCTCGTGATTATGATTACAGCTGTTCTGCCGCAGCAGATAGCAAAAGCCTGTACCAATTTCATAATTTCAAAAGGAGCCACAAAGGATGGTTCAGTAATGATAACATATTCAGCGGATTCACATGTATTATACGGTGAGCTGTACTACTGGCCTGCAAAAGACTGGCCAAAAGGTGCAATGGTTGACGTATATGAATGGGATACAGGTAAATACCTTGGAAAAATTCCTCAGAAATCACACACATATTCAGTTGTTGGCAATATGAATGAACACCAGCTCTCAATAGGTGAAACAACATTCGGCGGAAGACCGGAACTTGCTGACTCTACAGGTATAATAGATTATGGTTCACTTATTTACATGACTCTTCAGAGAGCAAAAAATGCAAGAGAAGCAATTGCCACATTCTCACAGCTTGTTTCCGAATACGGTTATGCAAGCTCAGGAGAATCATTTTCAATCGGAGATGCAAATGAAGCCTGGATCCTTGAACTTATTGGAAAAGGTCCGGCCAATAAGGGCGCTGTATGGGTAGCCCGCAGGATACCTGACGGATATATCTCAGGACATGCCAATCATCCCAGAATTATGACCTTCCCTCTTGCAGACGGAAAGAAATCAATCACTTCAAAACAGCTTGATAAAATAAACAATCCGGAAGTTGAAACTGTATATGCCTACGATGTGATAGAAGTTGCACGTAAGTTCGGTTGGTTCACCGGCCAGGATAAAGAATTCAGTTTCAGTGATGTATATGCACCTGTTGACTTTTCAGGTGCACGGTTCTGTGAAGCCAGGGTATGGTCAGGTTTTAATGCAGTAAATGCACAGATGGGCCAGTATCTCGATTATGCCATGGGCAAAAACCTAAAAAACAGAATGCCCTTATGGGTCAAACCTGATAACAAGCTGAGCCTTAAGGATGTTATGGGATTAATGCGCAATTATTACCAGGACAGCCCCATGGACATGACAAAAGATGTAGGTGCAGGTCCATATAGCAGCACTGTAAGGTGGAGGCCCATGGAATGGAAGGTTGACGGAGTTACTTATTTGCATGAGAGGGCTATTTCAACACAGCAGACAGGCTTCTCCTTTGTCGCACAGAGTCGTTCATGGCTACCTGATCCGGTTGGTGGTATACTATGGTTCGGTGTTGATGATACCTATTATACTGTATATTCTCCTATGTACTGCGGGATGAATAAGGTTCCTGAAACATTTGCAGTCGGGAATGGAGACATGATGACTTTCAGCGATAATTCAGCCTTCTGGGTATTCAATCAGCTTACGAACTTTGCCTATACACGCACCAGTGTAATGATTGGAGAAATACAGAAGAAGCAGGCAGAGCTTGAGGACGGATTTATTGCCTCAATCTCAGGCATTGATAAAAAGGCGGCAGAATTGTACAGTAAGAATCCTGCTGATGCTGTTAATTATTTAACAGAATATTCTGTCAATTCAGGCAATAAAACAGTTAACGAGTGGAAAGATCTGTATAAATTTCTGTTTACCAAATACATGGATGGTAATGTAAAAGAAAAGAGAGCTGTTCCGGCAGGTTACAAATATTATACACCTAAAGTAACACAGCCAGGATATACTGAAGAATGGTACAGGACTATTGTAAAGGATGCAGGGGAGAAACTGAAGGTGATAGAATAAACGGCGTAAGGGCGTAAGGGCGTAAGGGCGTAAGGGCTGAAACCTGACGCCAGACACTGGGCACTAGCCTGGAACCAAGAGCCTAGAGTCGAGATTCTATAGCCTTTTTCCGTGAGTCGTGCGTCGTGAGCCGCAAGCAAAACACATAACTTTTAAAAAGTTAATAACATATTCGGTTTAATAAAATATTATTTCTATATTTGCGACCGGATTTTTGAAAACTTACTGAGAATACAAAATACTTTGTGACATGAGCTTAATGAAAGTTGTTGAGAGAGAGATGGCGGTTAAAAATGAGTTCCCGAAATTTATTGCCGGTGACACTATTACCGTTCATTATAAGATTAAAGAAGGTAACAAGGAAAGGATACAGCAGTACCGCGGTGTTGTTATGCAGAGAAGCGGAGCTGGTTTTACAGAGACCTTTACTGTTAGAAAGATGTCAGGCAATATCGGCGTTGAAAGGATATTCCCGGTTTCATCACCGTTTATCGATAAAATAGAGATAAACAAGCATGGTAAAGTACGCAGGGCAAGAATCTTCTATCTGCGCGATCTTACAGGAAAGAAAGCACGTATCAAGGAAAAAAAATTCTAAGGATACTATTGAAAATACTAAAGGGGCTTTTACAGGCCCCTTTTTTTATTCCAGATAATCTCAAACTATTGTTTAAAGTTACACAGAGTTGCTCAGAGATTCACAGAGTTGCACAGAGTAATTAGGGATTAATCTTCCATCAATTTTACTCTCTGTGAAACTCTGTGGTCTTCTGTGGGCCTCTGTGTAACAAAACTCAAATCTTACCTACCATTTCGTCACTTTTCTTTTTGGCGTCCTCAACAAGTTTTGTAGCCCTGGCATCAGCTTCCTGCTCAAGTTGTTTAGCCTTTCCATCAGCAGTCTGACGTAATTTATCGGCAGCCTTCTGTGCAGCAAGCTTAGCAATGGCACCCTTGCTTTCTGCCTCTTTGATAAGCTTCTGAGCCTGAACTTCTGCCTCATCCCTTATTTTCTGAGCTGCCTTTGCAGCTTCATCACGTATATTCTGAGCCTGGGCTTCTGCTTCCTGGACAAGCTTTGCTGCCTGGGTTTCAGCCTCTTCCCTGGCCTTATCTTTTGCCTGATCAACAGTCTGTTTCACTGTTTCCTTTGCAGCAGCCTTTGCTCCACCGCCAGAACCTTCATCAGATCCGCTTCCGAAGAAAGGTGCAATAACAGGTTTACTGAAAGTGCCGGTTACTTTCAGATTCACCTTCAGGTTTTCTGATGGTTTATACGCCACCCCGTAAGCTGCTGCCTGCGCAGAGAGATTGTCAATCAGGGAATTAACTGAACCTCCGAGATCTGACCTGGGCATTTCTGTTTTAACAATATAGTTTATTGTCTGGTCGAGACCCTGATCGCCTGCAATATTCATTTTCAGGTTCCCTGTTTTAACATCAAAGGGATTTGTATAAATCCTTCCGTCAGAAATCCTGAAGCTGATATTAATATTCTTGAAAGTATTTGAATATTTATCACCAAGCTTTAGTGTCTCCTTTATTTTTGTAAAAGTGCCGCCTTCGACAAGGGTAATCTCATCTGACTGCAATTTTCCATAGCCGTTTATTGACTTGGTGACAGGCATCATATCGCTTCCAAGCAGGCTCGAAAACTGAAGTGTCGAACTCACGTTCCCATCAATACCCTTTGCCATCGGAGCCATTTTCTGAACAGTATTGAAGGTTTTAAATGCCTCCTTGATTGCAATATTCTTCACATCGAAATCAGCCTTCATTGTTGGTTTAAGTGTATCGCGGGTATCATAGTCGGCATTCATCACAATCGATCCGTTGAGAATGTTCATACCTGTTTCCCTCAGGCTCAGTATCCCATCACGCACAATTACAAGCCCCTTTACCTTCTGCGCTTTTATGCTATCGTAAACAAAGTCATCAATAAGTGCATCAAACTCAAAATCAATGTTTTTTGGCACATGAATAACAGCCATGGCTGAGGTATCCTCAACAACAGTTGTATCTGTTGCCATTTTTGACATTATTTCGCCAACATCAATAAGTTTTGATCTCATTGCAAGTTTTCCCCTGATTGTCTGATCACTGAAAACATAAGGGATATAGTTTTCAATTCTGCCGTTAAGAAGAAAATCGCTCTTCCCTCCCACGTTCAGGCTTGTATTCTTCATGGCAGCATAGGCAGGAGTAAACTCAAAGCCTGCATTATTTATTCTGACATCAGGATAACCTGTCATGGCAACAAGCATATCCTTAATGTTCATCTGGCCTTCAGCAGTGAATTTATCATACTGCTCCTTCTCCACCATCGACATTTTTCCTGCCATCTTAACCGACATGTCTATTATCCCCGAAAGACTTATGCTGTCCATTGGAACCGCTTTCATCAACGCTCCAAGATCTATTCTTCCTGTCATTGAGCCTTTGAAATCCGGATCACTCATTGGTGTTTTCAGGTTGAAAGACATATCAAAGGGACTGCCAGCAAGCTCCATGTGAAAGAGATCGATATTTGCAACGGTATTATCCATATTCTTTCCATCAACAAAAACATCCGACTTAAGATTTATATTCTGGATCTTCTCAGGAAGATCGGGATAACTTATCATTCCGTTATTTATGGCAAGATTTATCTTCACATCAGGCAGGGTGCTGTCCCTGTCGCTGTAAATACCTTTTGCAGAACCTGAGAAAACAAAATCTCCTGTAGTCTTCAGATCCTGGTAATCACTCATATAGACAGCAGGCACCAACGACAGCAGAGTCTTAAATGAAGTTGAAGGCGTTCCAAACTCCATGTCTGTCTCAATGTCATCACCTGGCATTGCAACCATACCTTTGAAATTTAATTTCAGGTCGTTTATTGAGAAGTAATTATCGCCGAAGGTGAATTTCATCTTGTCAAGATCAGCGAGCAGAGCAACTTTTGAATCTATTTTTGCCTTGTTAAGGTATTTCATTCCTTCCATTATAAAAGTGAGTTCCCCGATTGCAAGCCCCATATCAAGGTCGGTTTCACTCATTGTCATGTCTCCTTTCAGATTGAAATTAAGGTCTTTAATAACTGCCTTCATATCTGACTCATAGTCAGTATATGAAACCGAAGTATTCAGGAGTTGAACATTTTTCAGCTTAATCTTCAGGGTGGATGCCGTAGTATCTTCTTCAACTGGTTCCTCTGTTGTTGTCGTGTCCTTCATGATATCCCAGTTTGCCTTTCCATCCTTCAGAACAATTGCATTTATTACGGCCTTGTCCATCACAACTGATTTAACTTCATAGCCCGAATCACCAAGCAGGCTTGAAAGATTGAACACAAGGCTGAATGAATTGAATCCTGCAAGTGTGTCATTTTCAAACTTATCCACACCAACAACAGATAATCCGTTCAGTGAAAATGAAAGATTCGGGAAATTTTTGAAAAAGCCAAGCTTATAATCAGTGAATTGCACTTTTGCATTTACTGACTCATTAATCACCTGTTCAACTTTGACTCTTATCTTATCCTTAAAAATTATCGGAATTGTGAAAAGAGCAATCAGGATTAATAGTATAAATCCCAGTAGAGCTTTCAGAATAATGCTAAACAGTTTTTTCATAATATATTTATTATTAATATTTTAACTAACATTTCCTGCATTTCGCGATGATATTTTAACAAGGATTAAAATTATGAAATATTAGGGAGAATAAAAAGTGCCTGGAGTGCCTAGAGTGCCTGGAGTGCCTAGAGTACTTAGAGTACTTAGAGTTGAAGTAATTAAAACAACTCTGGTTCACTCCAAACTCTAGTTCACTCTAAACTCTAGCTCACTTTAGTCACTTTTTTAAAAAATTTCTTATATTTGC
>CAZEYY010000111.1:0-12694 GCA_964516485.1 uncultured Rikenellaceae bacterium | reverse complement strand
ACTCAGGCCAGATCAAAACAGGATCAGCCAGCAGAACTGACAGGATATGCAAATATAACCAGCTTCTCAGAATCGAGGAAGAACTTGGTGACCTGGCAGTTTACGGTTATAAAAAGTAATTTATTTACTTCAATCATAGAAGGCTGCCTGGAAAGGTGGCCTTTTTTGTTATTAATGGTCATACATTGTAATTCGCTTTGCTGCTTTGCCAGCCGTAACTTCAGTGAAGGCTGGTAATTCGCTTCGCTGTAAATCGCTTCGCTGTAATTCGCTTCGCTGTAATTCATAGTAAGTACTACTAATTACGGCGAAGCCAAATTACGCCCGCAGGGCCAATTATGCGCGAAGCGCTAATTACAATAAATTACAGCGCAGCAAATTACACCCGCAGGGTAAACGACAACTGTTCTGCCTTTACGACGTTATTAACAATTGTTAACAACCTGTGTTTATATCGGGTTTACAAGAACGGCCTGAAACATTTTGATTTTCATGATTCCCGGTTTAAATTTGATATATCAGGTGAGCGATAAAGGGCTGCTCAAATGATGTGGAGACGGAAAAGGGTACTTAATTGAATCACAATCCGGCTCATCCAGGCCTCCGGGCCTGCACACCAGGAGAGCCGAAGTCTGAGCTAGGGGACTCCGCGCCCCCGATGTTCAGCAGATCACCAGAAAACGGAAACGTTCTTTAAGTGATTGAGTCACAGGGCCTCAGAAAACAGAAAGCTTCGGCCGTAAGTTATCTGAAACTGAAGCCGCTTCCTTCGGGAAACGAGCAGAGGAGCCTGAATGACACTTCGTCCCGGAAAACTCCGTCTAACGGCGGGGAAGAAAGGACAGCCGGAGGGTTCTGCTGTAACAGGCTTAACCCGAAAGCCAGGGGTTGCAATGCAGATCTTGTATCAGCAGGCAGCCGGCCGGAATAACAGTAATCTGACTTCGTTATCAGCCTCGGCCGATGACGATGAATGGGAACTACTCTTAAGGATTAGTTCCCATTATTGTTTTATAACCCTTCATGAACATTCTTTTCAACTCCTGTTATACTGCAGTTTTATCCTTATTAGGTATCTTTAGACCTTTATAAATCAGTTATTATGGCCTATACCGGACTATCTCAATTTCTGAAACTGCTTGAGAAGGAAAATGAAGTGATTCATGTTACTACATCAGTTGACACTGCCCTGGAAATCACTGAGATAACCGACAGGGTGACAAAGTCGGGAGGAAAAGCGCTGCTTTTTACCAATAACGGTACACGATTCCCCCTGCTGATAAATGCTTATGGTTCTGAACAACGGATGCTTCTGGCTCTTGGTATCAGTTCCTTTGCGGAGACAACAGAAGATATCGAAACGATATTCAGCAAGTTTACGGGTGCTCAGACCTCCCTGCTTAAAAAGCTTTCAATGTTACCTGATCTTCTTGCATTAAGCCGGATCATGCCCTCATATTCAGGGAAAAAAGGTAAATGCCAGGAAGTTGTCTATGATCAGCCTGACTTAAATATCCTTCCTGTACTAAAGTGCTGGCCGCATGACGGAGGAAGGTTTATTACACTTCCAATGGTTCACACAATACATCCTGATACAGGGAAAACCAACATAGGAATGTACAGGATGCAAATCCTCGACAGCAGGAGTACCGGTATGCACTGGCAACGACATAAGACTGGAGCCAGTCATTATGAAGCCTGGAAACTCGCGGGAAGAAAGATGCCTGTAACTGTTACTCTCGGGGGAGATCCTGTTTATGCATACTCAGCAACTGCTCCTCTGCCGGAGAACATAAGTGAGTATATTCTTGCCGGTTTCCTCAGAAAAAAGAAGGTCAGGCTGGTCAAATGCCTTACAAATGAGCTTTACGTCCCTGAAGATGCCGACATTGTTATTGAAGGGTATGTCGATCCCGCAGAAGACCTTGTATGGGAAGGCCCATTTGGCGACCATACCGGCTTCTATTCGCTTGCCGACTGGTATCCGAAATTTCATGTCACATGCATAACTCACAGGCACGATGCAGTTTATCCGGCAACAATAGTTGGTATTCCTCCACAGGAAGATGCCTTTATTGCAATGGCCACGGAAAGAATTTTCCTCTCTCCGGTTAAAATAGCTCTTCAGCCCGAAATAACAGATTTTCATCTTCCTGATGCGGGTGTGGCACATAACCTGCTTATTGTAAAACTCAGGAAAAATTATCCCGGGCAGGGAATGAAAGTACTGGCTTCTCTTTTCGGAACAGGGCAGATGATGTTCACAAAGTACCTGATTGCAGTGAGCGGGGAAGTGGATATCCGGTCTTATGAAGACCTCGCAAGGCATGTTTTTGCAAACACCGACCCGGTAAGGGACATTCTTTTCAGCAGGGGTCCTCTTGATGTTTTAGACCATGCATCTGATACTTTTTCATACGGAGGGAAACTTGGAATTGATGCCACAGTAAAAATGGCAGAGGAGAAATCGCCTTATCTTAAGAGTGATCACTCAACGGCAAACTCAGCCTCTGTTGAGGAAGCATTTACTAACTCAGGCCTTGCAAAATCGGTCAGCACCTCCTTGCTTGATAAGGGAATTCCGGTACTGCTTATTTCAGTTAATCTTAAGGACGACAGAGGGATAGTTGAGAAAATAACCAGGTTTGTCAGCAATGATTCAATCACCAGTTATGTGAAACTATTCCTTATAGTTGATCATACAGTTGATGTTTCTGATCCATATATTGTTGCATGGCAGGTTCTTGGTAACACCGATCCGCTTCGTGACCACAGGATTATCGACGGCATGTCGCTGCTTATTGATGGTACTGTAAAGGCCTTCAGCAAAAAAGGCTTCCCGCGAAAATGGCCGAATGTTGTTTGTTCAGATGAAGCTACGGTAAGACTTGTTGATGAGAAGTGGAGTATGTATGGTCTGGGAGAGTTTGTACCGTCCCCGTCGGCTGGTGCAAGAAGGCTTTTGAGGGAAGGAAAGGATGAAATTGTTGTTTCACAGGATTAGTTTATTCTGGTTTACTTGAGGAAATAGCCTATTTTTGTATAATCTGATGGGGCCATTGTTTATAACATATTGGATTCCGTTTTACGAAAATGTTTGTTTCATAAGTGCTTCAGCAATTACGAAACAAATTTCCTGTACTTTTCCTGGAGAAAGCAGCATCTTAATATCAGTTTCCGCTCTTGGTATAATTTCTATTGTACTTGTTGTCATCCTTCTTAAAAGATTAGCCGATATAAACCGGCTTCTTAATGAGAAAGAAAGGGATATTTCAATTATTGCCTCCCAGAAGAGTGAGCTTGAGCTTCGCGAGAAAAACCTGACTGACAGTCTGCTGTATGCCCAGAGGATTCAGGAGGCCAGGCTGCCTTCTGAAGAGTATTTCCGGCATCATTTTGTTTCGTCTTTTATCTTTTTCAGGCCAAAAGATATTGTAAGCGGTGATTTTTACTGGATAGGTGAAAAAGATGAATGGATTTTTGTTGTTGCGGCTGACTGTACAGGGCATGGAGTATCAGGCGCCCTTATGTCGATGATTGGCATGGAGATAATTGAAAATGCAATTATGGAGGATTCAATTCTTCTTCCGTCACATATTCTTTCAACTCTTAACATCGCTCTTGAAAAGACTTTCAGCAGAAAGAAGAATATCGGTACAATAATAAGGGACGGTATGGATGCCGGGATTTGTGCTATTGACAAAAAGCGGAAAAAAGTTATCTATGCAGGATCATTTTTCCCTCTCTATCTGTTTCGCAACAACAGTCTTATTCAGTACAATGGCGATAAAATAATTATCGGGATGAATCCGGAACGGCTGAAATATACTGATCATGAGATTGACCTGCAGGAAGACGATATATTGTACATGTTTTCTGACGGATATGTTGATCAGTTCGGCGGAAAGGATAATAAAAAGTTCATGTACAGACGCTTGCGCTATCTTATGCTTAATATCCATAAATTCAGTGTGACCGACCAGAAATCAGTGCTGGATGAAAATATCAGAACATGGATGGGTTCAAATACCCAGGTGGATGATATGCTGATTATAGGTTTTAAACCCCTCGAAGATCTCAGATAACCTGTTTTATCTTATCAACAAGGTTTACAGGCTGAAAAGGCTTGCTGATATAGTCGTCAGCTCCTGCAGAGAGACATTTTTCCTTATCCCCGATCATTGCATTCGCAGTTATTGCAATTATAGGTATATGCGTATTTGTTGTAAGCTCAAGTGCCCTTATCTTTTCAATGGCAGTGAGACCGTTCATAACAGGCATCTGTATGTCCATGAGGATAAGGTCGTAGTTATTGCTGCCGAACATCTCCAGTGCTTCTTTTCCGTTGGTGGCTGTATCAATAACGTTTACAAGAGGTTGCAGGGTAAGAAGAGTGATTTTTTGATTAATGATGTTGTCTTCAACAAGAAGTATCTTAATCTCCTTCAGTTCTTTTTTAGTCTTTTCCTTGCTGATGAGCTCAGCAATTTTTGTAGGAGGTGTTTTCTTACCGTTATCAGGAGGGAGAGTTTTTATGCCAAGGTAAATGCTCAGCTGACTTGAATCACCTGTTATTTCCCTTGTGTACCTTCCCCTGCTTAATTTTATAAGCCTTGCCACATGGCTTCCTTCGATGCTTCCTTCCTCAATAAAATTAATATCTGAATCAGATGTAATCTTCATCTTAAGAAATCCCTCTTCAATCTGGGTCTTTTCAATATCCAGGTCGATGGCAACCTTGACTGATCGTCCGGGGTATCTCCTTTCGATTGCAGCAATAAGGTCGAGAAGAATCTGCTTAATTATTACCGGATCGCCAATACATTCAGAATCAGCTCCTTCAGCCATTCTGACAGTGAAAATCACCCAGTCTTTGTCCCTGAATTTATAGAGTTCGGTAACATGCTCAATAGTAGAAAGTATATTGAACCTGATTTGTTTGCGGAAGTCATGGCTCATATTTTCTGCAGAATGCAGTGTTAATTCATTAACAGTGCCTACCATGCTCTTTATTGATGCCAGGAAAGTATCCAGAAGGACTTTTTGCTTTGGACTCGGATCTGTATCAGCAAACATTTCCCCTGTTATGACAAGGTTATTAAGGGGTTCCCTTATTTTATGTGAAAATTCTGTAATCAGCTTGTCTTTTCTCTGATCAGCTTTATTCAGTGTGTTGAATGATTCCCTGTATCTGTTGTTGAGTGCTGACAGATTCCTGTATATCATAATACCGAAACAGGCTGATACAATTATCAGGCATCCTGCCGGAAGCAACAGGTCAAATGCAATAAAAATTACAGCTCCCAGGAGCAAAGCCATTGATATAATTACATAACGTTCAATTAGCTTCATCTTACTGCCCTGGAACCGTCCGGTGCCGGAATTATGATTATCTCCGTTTGATTTGCTTACGTCATCATCTGCCATAGAATGATAAATTGCTGACCTGTAAATTTAATCAAAATAACACTTTAAACATACTTTTACTCAAATTAACTACCTTTGATTTAATTCGCTAAATTTGTGCCTGTGGTATGAAATTTGAAACAGAAAAGGTAAAATACGGGGATATATGGGTATTTCAGGCCAATCATTGAAGATTTTTACATTAATTGCTTGCTTATCAGTTGTTTTACCTCTTTCAGCACAGGAGAGGGATTCTCTTGTAAAATATACTCCTGAATTCCGGTTCAATGATGGTATCTATCTCGATTTTGAGCAGGTTAAGCAGAATAACCCTATCCCGAAGGCAAGACTGCTATCGTCATTCGATTATAACGACAGGGAATTTTTTAAGAAAATATTCGAGCTTGACAAGATTTATTTCTACGACAACATCGGCGTAAGGCAGGAGGTTGATAAGAAAAATGTATGGGGTTATTCGCGTAACGGGATTCTTTACATTCAGGTGCAGCAGGGCTTCAACAGGATCACTTTTGTTGGCAATATCTGTCATTTTGTTGCAGACATAACCACTGAGGACAGCCGTTATTACAATAATCCGTATTCTCCGTACGGTTACTATGATCCTTATTATTCACCTTATTCCTACGGCAGCTATTATTCTCCCTATTCATATTACAGTCCTTACTATAGTCCTTATGGAAGGTCGCAGGCAACACGTACTGAACTCAGGCAATTTATAATTGACTGGGAAACAGGCAAGGTGATGGAGTTTGATGTTGAAAATACGGAAATCCTGCTTATGAAAGATCCGGAGGTTTATGATGAATTTGCTCATTTATCAAGAAGTAAGAAAAAAGACCTCCTCTTTGTTTACATAAGGAAATACAATGAGAAAAATCCACTTTTTGTTCCAGTTGAAAAATAAAATTTATAACTATATGAAACACTCATTATTAGCCGTTTTACTGGTTTTTTCAGTAACAATACTCAGTGGGCAGGCCCCATTTCCGAATAAGGATGAAATAAAGCAGTTCACTGCATCAAAAACCTGTGTCGTTCTTGAACAGGATCAGTTTTCTTCCTATAATGTTTTTATAAAGGAGGCTGTAAGTAAATACTGGACTTTAACGCCTTATCAACTCATAACCACACAGGAGTTCAATAAGCTGCGCCGCGATCCTGCTTATTCGTTTATCGTGCTTACACAAACCAACTATGAAAAGGATAAGGCAAACACGCTTTATAATTTTCTGAACCTGCTTCAGGGTAAAAATGTCAGTAAACTTGGCGAACTTCCCGAGATATGCGCAATACCATTATCATTCGCAGGTGAAGATGACTATGATTATAATTATAAGTTTGGTGCAATCCTTCTCTTCATGCAGAAACATGCTGAAATGATAGCTGCCGATCCTTCACTTACAGGCAGGAAGTATCTCAAGTATTATAATGTAAATATTCCCAAAGTACAGTCAAAAACAATTCTCATAAAAGAAGAAGATCTTGCCCCGGAAATTTCTTCACTTGATAAGATAAAAGCTGTTTATGGCGGAGAAGTAAAGCTTGTTAGTGAGGAAGAAATTGTAAAGGCAATTAAGGATAAGACTCCCAATACGCTTATCCTCCATAAAGTAGGGCCCAGGGAAGAAAAAAATGCAGGCCTGTGTTTCAAAATGCTTATCGGCACTGACGATTCCGACATGTATTACTATCACATGCACAAAATATCGGAAAAAGCGCCAAATGGTCTTCTGGCTGACGATCTGAAGCGTCTTATGAAGTAAATTGATTAATGCAGCATTTCAATTAGTCGAACGTCTTTATTCTGAAACGGGTTCAGGAACATTGAAGACTGTTTCTGATGTTGCCGTGATAACAGAGTAGCTTATTTAATAGTTTATGCCATGGAAGAGAACAAAGTATTATGTGAAACTGAAAGAAACTGGTCAATGCTTTGCCATCTGTCGGCTTTTGCAGGTTTCTTTTTCCCTTTCGGAGGGATTATTGGCCCGCTGATATGCTGGCTTTCACGCAGGGATGAATCGGAATGGATAAATGTGAACGGCAGAAACTCACTTAATTTTCAGTTGTCAATATTGCTTTACATGGTTCTGGCAATACCGCTTGTTTTCATTGTTGTAGGCATACCGATACTGGCTGTTCTTGGAATAATTAAGGTGGTTTGTATAATAATCGCAAGTATAAAGGCACCTAAGGGTGAGTTGTTCAGGTATCCGCTCTCAATTCCTTTTATACAGTAAAATAGCCGGATACACGTATTAATACGTAGGGTCTCTCAAAAGCTTAATTAACCCCCAAACCCCCCAAGAGGGGCTTTAATAAATTGCAGAATTCCAATAAGTCCCCCTCTGGGGGATTTAGGGGTTAATCCTGGGGAAGATGCTTTTAAGGCATCCTCTACGTATTTTATTATCAATTATTTCACAGTCTCACTTTTTTTTTATAAATTTCCTTTCTGTTCTTAAAAACCGGGTATTATGGGAAAAAATAAGGAAAAGAAAAAGGAAAAGGATCTGAAAGAAGCAAAAGATGAAAAAGATCCCAAAACTGTAAAGGAAGGCAATGAAAAGGAGAATAATGAGGGGAAACTTTATTACGATATAGAACCTGAAAAGAAGCAGAAGCTTGACAAGGATAAGTACGAGAAGCTTCTGCTTGACCAGGATATTGAACTGATCAAGCTTCAGGAATGGGTAAAGGCCCAAAAACTGAAGGTTGTTGTAATTTTTGAAGGAAGGGATGCTGCCGGCAAGGGAGGGGTAATTAAAACCATATCCGGATGCATGAATCCTCGTATATGCAGAGTGGTAGCTCTTGGCACTCCTACTGAAAAGGAAAAAACACAATGGTATTTCCAGAGGTATGTACCTCATCTGCCTGCCGGTGGTGAGATTGTTCTTTTCGACAGAAGCTGGTATAACAGGGCAGGAGTTGAAAAGGTAATGGGCTTTTGCACAAATGATGAGTATGAGGAATTCCTGAGGTCATGCCCTGAATTTGAAAAAATGCTTATACGGTCCGGGATAATCCTTATAAAATACTGGTTCTCAGTAAGTGATCATGAACAGGAAAAACGGTTCCAGGACAGAATTACAGATCCTACAAAACGATGGAAGATAAGTCCTATGGATATCGAATCAAGGGATAAATGGGTTGAATATTCAATGGCCAAGGACAGAATGTTCGCTTATACCGACACCAAGATATCTCCATGGTATGTGGTTCCTGCCGATGACAAGAAGCGCGCCAGGCTGAATTGCATTTCTCATCTCCTGTCGCTGATTCCATACGAGGACCTTACACCAAAACCTTTCAAGCTGCCGCCACTTAAACACAGTACAGCTTATGTACGGCCTCCTGTGACTGATCAGACATTCGTTCCGCAAAAGTTCTGAGAAAGGCTTTATAGGCTGTAAAGGCCATAGAGGCTATAGAAGCTGTAGAAGGCTGTAGAGGCTATAAAGCCTTTACAGCCTTTACTGCTTTTAAAGCCTTTTTTATTACTTTTGTCTCTTACTTTCAACTTTACAGACTTAATAAACATTCAACTACAATACATGTCCTCAAAACCATCAATACCTAAGGGAACAAGGGACTTCTCCACCGCAGAAATGCAGAGGAGAGACTTTATTTTCGACACAATAAAAAAGGTGTTTAAGCTCTATGGCTACCAGCCAATTGAAACGCCGGCCGTTGAAAACCTGTCAACACTTCTCGGTAAGTATGGTGATGAGGGGGATAAGCTGATTTTCAGAATACTCAACTCGGGTGATTATCTTTCAGGTATTTCTGAGGAAGAGTTACGGTCAGGAGATACTGTGAAGTTGTCTTCACGCCTGTGCGAAAAAGGCCTGCGTTATGACCTTACAGTACCTTTTGCCAGGTACGTTGTTCAGCATCGCGACGAAATTGTATTCCCTTTCAAGAGGTATCAGATTCAACCGGTATGGAGAGCCGACAGACCCCAGAAAGGAAGATACCGTGAATTTTTTCAATGTGATGTGGATGTCATCGGCAGCGATTCCCTACTGAACGAATACGAGCTTGTCAGGATAATTGATGATATCTTTCTGAAGCTTGGCATCAGTATAATAATAAAGATAAATAACAGGAAGATACTGTCGGGGATTGCGGAGTATATCGGAGAGGGAAACAGAATAACCGATATCACCGTGGCAATTGATAAAATTGAAAAGATAGGCATTGATGCGGTAAACACAGAGCTCAGGGAGAAGGGTATAAGTGAAGCAGCTGTTCAGAAGCTGCAGCCTCTTCTGAACCTGAAAGGCAATACCGAAACAAAGTTAAGGGAACTGAAAGGCATACTTGCCACTTCTTCAACTGGTCTGAAAGGCCTGGAAGAGACAGAGATCCTTTTCTCATATATAAATTCTGCAAGCCTGAAGGGAAAGGTTGAGCTTGACCTTACTCTGGCACGGGGACTGAGCTATTATACAGGTGCAATTTTTGAGGTTAAGGCTGCTGATGTCTCAATCGGAAGCATTTGCGGAGGAGGCCGTTATGACAATCTTACGGGTGTTTTTGGCATGGATGGGGTATCAGGTGTTGGTGTGTCTTTCGGAGCCGACAGGATCTACGACGTGCTTAATAGTCTTAATCAATTCAGCGGACTCGGGCTGACTTCCACAAAGGTTCTTATTCTGAACTTTGGTGCAGGGGAAGCTGCCTATGCCCTCTCTGTTGCTGAAATCCTCAGAGCAGCTTCAGTGAGCTCCGAGGTATATCCCGATCCTGTCAAACTTAAGAAACAGCTGTCCTATGCCGATTCAAAAAAGATCCCGTGGATAATAATGGCAGGCGAGGAGGAAATAAATAATAACCTGCTGACAATTAAAAATATGCAGTCGGGGAGCCAGGAGAAGATTTCTTTCGGTGACCTGCCTCAGTTTGCTGAAAAGAATTTCAGATAATTGCAACTGACCATAATTTACGTTAATACCGGATGAACTATAAAATAAAACCTGAGGAAATCTCAATTGAGACTCTGCTGGAAGTATTAAGGAAAGATTATAAACTTTCACTCTCTGCCGAATCGGTAAAGCTTATTAAAAAATGCAGGGAGTATCTCGATCAGAAGCTGGAAAACAGTAAAACGCCTATCTATGGCATTACAACAGGTTTCGGATCGCTTTATAACAAAACAATCAGTCATGATCAGCTGAACAAGCTTCAGGAAAACCTTGTAAAATCACACGCATGTGGTACCGGGCCTGTTGTTCCTGATGATATAGTACGGCTGATGCTCCTTCTGAAGGTGATTGCACTGAGCAAGGGGGTATCGGGAGTGCAGGTTGAAACGGTTCAGAGGCTTATCGATTTTTTTAATGAAGGAATCATCCCTGTTGTATTTGAACAGGGTTCACTGGGTGCATCAGGCGATCTTGCTCCTCTTGCGCATCTTATTCTGCCTATGCTGGGCGAAGGAGAGGTGTTTTACAAAGGCAAAAGAACTGACTCAGAATCAATTATTGGTAGATTCGGATGGGATCCCATAAATCTGCAATCGAAAGAAGGTCTGGCGCTGCTTAACGGCACCCAGTTCATGAGCTCCTATGGAGTATATATCATTTCACTTGCCGAGCGACTTTCATTTTTTGCTGATATTATTGCAGCTGTATCTCTTGAAGCTTATGACGGAAGACCGGATCCATTTTTTGAAAGTGTTCATACTATCAGACCTCACAGGGGACAGATGGAAACTGCCGCCAGGTTCAGAAAAATACTGAAGGGCAGCCAGTTGATTTCGAGGTATAAGGCTCATGTACAGGATCCATATTCATTCAGGTGCATTCCGCAGGTGCATGGAGCCAGTAAAGATGCAATCAGGCATGCTAAGTCGGTTATTATGACTGAGATAAACTCGGTTACTGATAATCCTACAATATTTCCTGATGAGGATCTGATTGTTTCCGGAGGAAATTTTCACGGACAGCCTCTTGCCCTTGTTTTTGACTACCTTGCAATTGCCCTGGCTGAGCTTGGAAGTATTTCAGAGCGAAGGGTTTACAGACTTATTTCCGGACAACGAAACCTGCCCGAGTTCCTTGTGGCAAATCCGGGTCTTAACAGCGGCTTCATGATACCGCAGTATACAGCAGCTTCAGTTGTAAGCCAGAACAAGCAGCTGGCAACTCCTACTTCGGTTGATTCAATTCCTTCATCCAATGAGCAGGAAGATCATGTAAGCATGGGTGCAAACGGAGCCACCCGCCTGCTGAGGATAGCCGAAAATCTTGAAAAGCTGCTTGCAATAGAACTGTTTACTGCAGCCCAGGCTCTTGAGTTCAGGAGACCGCTCAAATCATCCAGGTATATCGAAACAATAATTTCAGCATACAGGTCCAGGGTCCTGTTCATTGAGAATGACAAGCTTATGTACGATGAAATATTGAAATCGATCGACTTCGTAAGAACCTATCCTGTTAAATAGTCAAAGTTGCCTCTCTGACCTTGCTGCTGCTGAAGCCTTACTGGCATCCTGTTTCAGCTAATACGTAAAATTGATATTATGGATAATTCTATATCGTTTTTCCCTGGATGCCGTATTCGCTCAGGGGCTTAGAGTTAGGAATGAAAATTGATGTACATTTGCATGAATAATACAAAATAACTTATCTGATGGCTTTACAGTGTGGAATTATAGGAATAACAAACGTAGGAAAAACTACAATATTTAATTGTATATCAAATACTAAGGGAGAAACGAATGCTTATGCGTTCAGCGCAACAAAATCAAATATAGGAGTTGTTCAGGTTCCTGATCCCCGTCTTTATGAACTTGAAAAATATCAGGTGACTGACAGGATAGTACCAACCACGGTAGAGATTGTAGATATTCCCGGGCTTGCTAAGGGATCGAACAAGGGCGAAGGAGTTGGAAACAAATTTCTCGCCGATATAAGGAATACAGATGCCCTGATTCATGTTCTCAGGTGTTTTGATGATGAATCGCTTCCTCATATTGACGGGTCAGTCGATCCGGTAAGAGACCTGGAAACAATTGACCTTGAACTTCAGGTCAAGGACCTTGAATCGGTTGAGAAGAAAATTGATAGACTTGAGCGGGCATCAAAATCCGGAGACAAGGATGCAAAACATGGCGTTGAGGTTCTTAATAAGTACAGGGAACATTTTGAGGGTTTCAATAATGCACGTACCCTGGAGGTCAGGGACGAGGATAGAAAATATATTGATGACCTTTTCCTGTTGACTATGAAACCTGTTATGTACGTCTGTAATGTTGATG
>CAZEYY010000110.1:0-12725 GCA_964516485.1 uncultured Rikenellaceae bacterium | reverse complement strand
TGGAAAAACAGCAACAAATAATGCCTGTGGGATAAATGGAGGCATTACAAACGGCAATGAAATAGTCTTCAGGGTTGTCGTAAAACCAACTTCTTCAACAGGAGCTGATCAGGAAACATTTGACTTCAAAGGGGGAAAAATGACTACCCTGAGGGTAAAAGGGCGTCATGATACATGCATTGCCCTAAGAATACCGGTTATCGTTGAAGCTGCAGCAGCCATCGCACTGGCAGACCTGTTCCTGACAGACAGAGGAATTCACGGAAAAAGGGAAGTATTCTGATCTTAAGTCTGAATTATTAGAATTTTTTTTGTTTCAGGCTTTATCCTGAACCTGTTGTCAATTCTTTTCCCGATAATCCAGACAATTTTCCCATCGCTTTCCAGTATCCTTACTTTGTCTTTCTCAATCAATGATAGCTTGGTATCTGTTAGAAAATCACTGACTTTTTTTCTGCCCGTCATTCCAAAGGGATAAAAATAGTCTCCTTTTTCCCATTTTCTTATTTTAAGTGGAAAAACAAGACTTGCTTCATCAAGACAGGCTGTTCCTGTATCTCCGGGGATGATAAAGTTCTTTCCGGGGCGCACCGATCTGCACGATTTTATGAATTGAAGCTTCCTGAGTTTATTTAGATCTGTAATGATATAGCTTTCCTCATTTTCTGCAGAAATTGGAATAACTATAATGCTGGCCCTGTTTTTTAAGATCCTGTGTGATTCAGTGTTTAGTTGTTTACCTGTTTTTCCTTTGATTATGTTTATAAGATCTTTTACCTGGTTTCCCCTTAAACCGTAAATGCGGAAAAGTTCAAATATAAGTGTTTCATTATCAGTTAGCTGATTTAGTTTTTTACAGTCAATCCTGATGTCAATACTATCATTTGATATTAATTCTGATCTTGCAGATTTGATATATTGTTCAAGAAGCTTGTCAGTCTCTCCAAGCCGTTTTATTGTCTCTGCAATTGCAGTTTCAAAGGAGGGATTTATGTCCTTTAAGACAGGTATGACTTTATGCCTCAGCTTGTTGCGGGTGTATTTAGTGTCGGCATTGCTTCTGTCCTCGCGATATTGTATCCTGTGTGATTTACTGTATTCTTCAATCTCAGAGCGTGTTGCAAAAAGCAGTGGTCTGATAATACTTCCATTGACCTGTTTCATACCTGTGAGCCCGGATAAACCTGTTCCCCTTGTCAGATTTATCAGCAGAGTTTCAATGTTGTCATTCAGGTTATGTGCCACTGCTGTGAAATCACAATTTTCCTTAATCCTCGTTTCTTCAAACCAGCTGTATCTCAGTTCCCTGGCTGCCATCTGGATTGACAGGCCGTTTTTTTCTGCATATTGTTTTGTGTCAAACCGGACTGACCTGAATGGAATTTTGTGTTTTTGTGCGTATTTTTTTACAAAATCCTCATCACCATCTGATTCCTGTCCCCTGAGAGCGAAATTGCAGTGAGCGATTACAATCCTGATCTTTTCTTTTGCAAAAAGATCCATCATTACCATGGAATCTATTCCTCCGCTTAAAGCAAGTAGTACTGACTTATCCTTTTCTGAAACTGAACAGGAGGACAGGTATTTTCTGAATCTTTCCTTCATTTGGCTTTATAGGCAGGTACAAAAATAAAAAAGGTATCCGGAAAAGGGATACCTTTTATTTTAAAATTGAATTTTCCTTAATGTTTTGAAAGATAGTTTGCTACACCTTCCTGGGTTGCTTTCATACCCTTCTTTCCCTTTTGCCAGTCAGCAGGGCATACTTCGCCGTTCTCTTCAAAGTACTGGAGGGCATCTACCATTCTCAATGCTTCGGTTACGCTTCTGCCAAGCGGCATATCGTTCACAACCTGGTGTCTCACGATTCCTTTTTTGTCAATCAGAAACAATCCCCTGTAAGCCATTGGAGATCCGTTGAATGAGACATTACCTTCATCATTGTAATCATAATTTCCGGCAAGCACATCATAGTTTTCTGAAATTGTCTTGGAGAGATCAGAAACAAGCGGATACTTAACACCTTTGATTCCTCCTTCCTTAAGATCAGTCTGAAGCCATTTCCAGTGTGAGAACTGCGAATCGACTGAACAGCCAACTACTGCCACCTTCCTCTTTTCAAATTCCTTTATTTTATCCTGGAAGGCAATAATCTCTGTTGGGCAGACGAAGGTAAAATCAGCAGGATAAAAGAAAAACAAAACATATTTTTTATTCAGGTATTGCTCAAGAGAGAATCCTTCAACTATTTCACCACCGTTTATAACTGCAGGTGCAGAAAAAGACGGAGCTTTTTTTCCAACTAGTACAGACATGTTAAATAAGTTTTAATTGTTATTATCTGATTGTAAATACAAATTAATTGCAGTTTTGTTCATTATCTGTATGGGATTACTGACGGAGGCCCGGGATCAAAATTTGACAATATCCTTTTCTGTTCACCTGTAACTATGAAATTGTTTATTCTGGAGTATTCAGGCATTGGGTTACTAGGATAAAATGCAATCCGCAACTGGAAGGTGTTAAACAGCAAATTGTCGTTTCTTATCCTTACTCCCAGACCTAGTGAACTTAATGTGAATCCGTCATTCAGAATAATGGATGGTGAAGCCAGATAGCCAAGGTCTGCAAAGCCAAAATAGGAGAACTGGAAGCCAAAAAGATTTGACGGACTGAACAATACTGTTTCAATTCCGAAGGTAAACCTTTGTTTCCCAAGCACTGAATCATTTCTGAATCCTGAAAAACCATTTTCTTTCAGAAAACGTAGATGTTCGTCTGAATATCTTTCTGATCCCCTCGTGTAATCAGCCTTAATAAAATTTCTGATTTTAGACCTGCCTGCAGTAATAAGGTTTGAAAAATAGGAGAATTTAATGTTCAGAATTTCCTGTTCCCTGCTGTCGTCAAGCAGATAACCGCCAACGGCAATATTGGTATAGATATATCCAATTTTTCTAAAGGATTTCCCGAAGGAGAAATCTGTGCCAAGGTATGTTCTTGTCTTGAATTCATTGAATTCCCTGCCGCCTGTAAAACGCAGAAGGGCGCCATAGGGTATATCCTCTGTTCGTCCGTAACTGTAAAGGAGATTTGTTTTGTAGTATTTCTGGTGCGAGAAGGCGAATGAACCCAGAAATACTTTATACTTCTGGAAGGAATGATAAGAATCCTCAAATATCGCAGGATGTTCAAATACATTGTTATTGTAATACCGTGCTCCAATAATGATTCTCTTTGCAGTTTCACTGCTTAGAAGAAATGATCGTGATATCCAGTAGTCTTGCAGATTATAGCTCAGCGGTTGTGCAACTGCCATTGTATCAAAGTCTTCTGTTGTGTACATCAGGCTGACGGAAATTCCTCCTGCATATTTTGTTGATGTACTGACCAGCGACCGGCTTATATTGAAGCCATAGTTTTCTATTCCCAGCCCGTTGACGTAGAAAGTTCTCAGGTTAATGAAAGACCTGCTGATGTTATTTATAAGGTAAGTTGCTCCAAATCCTGGATAATTGGATTTTTCAAAATCAAAAGGCAGGTCAATTTCAAGATGATGTCCCAGTCCGAAAATGTTTTTTTCAAATATTGAGAGGTTTCCCTTGTCAAATCCCTTGTAATCATAAGAAGCACCAAGGGAATATATGTCCCGTGTAATAACTACTATATCAGCTTCTTCATCAGAAACAGGGACTACAAGTATCCTTGCGTCATTAATAAAGGAAAGCTGCCTGAGTAACCTTTCATTGTCGCCCAGTGTTAAAGGAATTATTTCATCTCCGGATTTGAACAACAGGTTCTTCCTGATTATGTTCTCATGGGTGTTAATATGAGTCTTGTTTAGAAGGTTATCAACCTTGTGGGTTGATTCGGATCCCGGGTTATTAATGTTTGTTCCGAAAACATCAAGTCTCCGGACCTCGATATTGCGGATCTTTTTTCCTGCATAATTCAGATAGTTTTCGTCACTTCTTTTTTCTATTGCAGGAGGTGCTGACCTGTCCGGAGCAACAATAACAAAATCATACAGTTTCTTAGTTAAGGGTTTTCGTGATGCCTTTATTTTCAGTGAATCATAAAATCCACGGTTTCTTTCATTTTCAAATATCATGTAAGGATCTGCTCCTGAAGGCACCCATAACACAGTATCTGTTGAAAAATATGAAATACTGTCTTTTATCTGAATAAAAGATCCTGATGGTATCGAGATTACAGTGTCACCAATGGCACGTAGTTGTGAATATGATTTCAGGGAAATTATGCAAAGGCCAAAAACTGTAATAGCCCTGATTATTTTTCTATATATCTTGGGTGCAATACACATCAGGTATTATCAGGGCTGCCCATAAGAACATCATCGGAATTGAACTGAAATCCCAGTCTTTTTCCAGTGATTAACCTGGAGTGCTGGATCTTTGCTTCAGCCTGTCCTACAGAGGCTATCTTCACTGTATCGTAGGGCGGAACCAGCAGGTCAAATTCAAGGGCATAATTGATGGCAGTAGTAATTATGAGCTGCAGTGATTGTTTGTTTATTTCCTCGTTGCCGTAATTTGTGAAAAGCATGCCCATCTGCCTCTTGCCTTCAACGAAATACTGCTTCTCATGATTTATGAATATTCTGGCTATCAGATATCCGAGGTCATCGAGTCTGGAATATTTGAAAGAGTCGGCAAGGTAGTTATAGATGTTAATTATACCGGAATAGGCATTGAACTTATTCTTTTGTATATAAGTGGTTTTCCAAGCCGGATGTTCCCTGTCGAACTGAAATATGTTCGAGTGCATGCTGAACAGCAATACATCACCGGCTACTTTAAGCTGGGCATCAAAGTTGCTTCTGTCTGTGTATTCGAGCCTGATGCGTGAATCAGTGCCTGAAAGGTTGCCGTTAATATCCTTTGTAAGGCTTTTAAGTACATCTTTAACAGTGCAGAAAGACTGGAAAGTATTGTCGTATACTTTTTGTTTCAACAGGGATTTCTCCCTTAAGGTGCTGATTATTTCCGCTTTTTTATCAGTATTGTCTGTCATGTCTGTAGTAGATTTTAGTCTGAATACACGACACCTAAAGTAATAAAAATAACGGTATAAAAATAGCAGGGACTATCTGATGATAATCCCTGCTTAAACTGTTCTAGTAGGAGCGGGCAAACAACACTCTTCGACGGCTTGGTTTTCCTGAATAAATGCATTTCCCGTCTTCCAGAGGACTGTCGATTGGGATACACCTTATTGTTGCCTTGGTCTCCTCCTTTATCTTTTCCTCGGTTTCAGTTGTTCCGTCCCAGTGAGCCATTATGAAACCTCCCTTATCATCAAGGATCTTTATAAAATCATCCCAGTTGTCAGCGCGATAAGTATTTTCATTTCTGAATTTCAGGGCTTTATTGTATATGCTGGTCTGTATGTCATCGAGCAGTTTTACAACATGGTCAGTAATCTGGTCCAGCTGAATCGTCTCCTTTGTCAGGGTGTCTCTTCTGGCTACCTCAATTGTCTTGTTCTGGAGGTCCCGCGGACCAAGTGCCAGCCTTACAGGGACTCCCTTCAGTTCATATTCGGCAAATTTGAAGCCTGGAGTATTGTTGTCCCTGTTGTCGTATTTTACAGAGATTCCTTTTAATTCAAGCTCAGTCTTAATCCTGACAGCTGTTTCTGATATCATACCAAGCTGTTCCTCATTTTTGAAAATTGGAACAATAACAACCTGAACAGGCGCCAGTTTTGGCGGCAGAACCAATCCGTTATTGTCTGCATGTCCCATAATAATTGCTCCCATCAGCCTTGTTGAGACTCCCCATGATGTTGCCCAGACGTAGTCCAGTTTTCCTGATTTATCAGTGAACTGCACATCAAAAGCCTTTGCAAAATTCTGTCCCAGAAAATGGCTTGTACCTGCCTGAAGTGCCTTTCCATCCTGCATGAGGGCTTCAATGGCATAAGTTTCAATAGCCCCTGCAAAACGTTCATTCTCACTCTTGACGCCTTTAATGACAGGAAGCGCCATGCTGTTCTCGGCGAAGCTTGCATAAACATTTATCATTTTCTCAGTTTCCTCAATGGCCTCTTCCCTTGTTGCATGCGCTGTGTGGCCTTCCTGCCACAGAAATTCTGCTGTACGCAGAAACAGCCTGGTCCTCATTTCCCATCTTACCACATTTGCCCACTGGTTAATGAGAATGGGCAGATCACGGTAAGACTGTATCCAGTTCTTGTAAGAATTCCAGATTATTGTTTCAGAAGTAGGCCTGATAATGAGTTCTTCCTCGAGCTTAGCCGAAGGATCAACAACAATTCCCTTTCCCGTTTCATCAGTTTTAAGCCTGTAATGAGTTACTACTGCACACTCCTTTGCAAAGCCCTCAACATGAGCAGCTTCCTTGCTGAGAAATGATTTTGGAATAAAGAGAGGGAAATAAGCATTCACATGTCCGGTTGCTTTAAAAAGCCTGTCTAATTCAGCCTGTATTTTTTCCCATATTGCGTAACCATAAGGTTTTATAACCATGCAGCCTCTGACCGCAGAGTTTTCAGCAAGATCGGCTTTAATTACAAGATCATTGTACCATTGTGAGTAGTTTTCTTCTCGGTTTGTAAGGAATTTAGCCATTGTTTTGGTATACTATTTGTTTTAACTTTGTTGAGATTGCGCAAAAGTAAATAAAAAGTTCACTCATTACTCAAAAAAGAAAGGCAGGTTCATCATGAAAGCAATAATCAGAAAACTATTTCTCTTCATTCTGACCCTTGTTCCCTTTGCTCTGACAGCCCAGCAGCATGGCAACTCTGATTATGATTATTTCTATTCATCGAGGATAAAAAGATTTCACAGCTCATATACGTCTTTCAGTTATTATGCACCTGTTTATTCTGAAACATACTGGTATAGTTATCAGCCAAAGACCTGGGGTTTAAGTATTTATGACAGGCCTGGCTATGGTGCCGGGATAGTTTACTCAGCCTGGCAACCTTCATGGAATTACAGCAACTATGGCTGGGATCAAGCCTATTTCTCAAATTCATATTACTGGGGATATACTCCTGTTTATTATAATTACTGGTATTCTCCGGTTATTGTAAGGATTGGAAATTCCCGCCCTGGTCATGCGTACAATTATCCTGATTATGGCAGACCGCATAATCATTTTAATGATAATGGATATCCGGTAAAAAGCAGTTATAACTATCATCCTTCAGATAAAGCTGACAGTAAAAAAGTAAACTCATCAGGCAGGGAGCAAATTTCATCGGGCAATAATTCCGGAAATACAGGTGATACGCGAAGATATTCCGATCCTAAAAACAGGCGCTCATCAACAATTGACTATAACAGCAGCAATAGCAACAGCAACAACAATAACAACAACAACAGTAACAACAGTAACAACAGTAACAACAACAGTAACAACAGTAACAACAACAGTAACAACAGTAACAACAGTAACAACAACAGTAACAACAACAGCAACAACAGCAACAACAGCAACAACAGCAACAACAGCAACAACCATACAAACAACGGGAACAACAATAACAGTGTAGACGATGGTAACCGCAGTAACAATACAAATAACGGGAACAACAATAACAGTGTAGACAATGGTAACCGCAGTAACAATACAAACAACGGGAATAATAATAACAGTGTTAATGACGGTAACCGTAACAGCAACATGAATAACGGAAACAATAATAACAGTAACCGTAATTCAGGAGGTGGTACAAAAAGCGCCGGCAGGACTGTTACAACCGGCAGGAGTGCTGTAAAACCCGGAAATTCAGTATCAGTAAAAAGCAGACAAAACCCTTCCGGCAGCTCAGTTTCTAAGTCAGGTTCAAGGACCAGAACCAGTCAGGGCGCAGTTTCAACACGCTCAGGCAGTTCAGCCGGGAGATCATCAAATGCAACACAACAGACTGATACTTCAAGTGGAAAGTCAGGTTCAGCAAAAAGGTCAAAATCCTCTGATTCAGAAACTTCCACCAGTAATACTTCCAGGAGAAGATAGCTTTGGCTGAATAAAATTCTGTTACGGAACAATTGAAAAGGAACTTAACTTTATTAAAAATCAGTTCAAATTATAAAATTGCTCATAAATTGTCTTTTTTGGTACAAAATTTGAGTAGAACAATATATAACCAACACTAAAGGAACAATGAAAGCTTTAGCATACATATCAGTAGTACTCCCTGTGGTTCTTGCCTCATGTGCTTCAACACAGTATTCAGGGGGTGAATATGATGATCTGTATTATTCATCTTCTGACACTCCTCCGGTGAAAAGTTATGTTGCAAAGGAACAGATTGCTGAGCAGAATCTCAGTGTTGGTGACTATTACGACAATAAGTATGCTGTTGATACGCTTGTTTCAGACCAGTTTTCAGATGTGGCACCTGCCGAAGATCAGATTATAATAAATAATTATGGCGGCGGATATGATTATTACGATTCATATTATGGCCGGATAAACAGTTTTTACGGTAATTATTTTGATCCATACTGGCGTGATCCGTACTACTTCAGCTACAACTACGGATGGCCATATTCAGGCTTCAGTTTTGGTTTCGGATATCCATATTCCGGTTTTGGTTTTAATTACGGCTGGGGATGGCCTTACAGGTATTCCTGGTATTCTCCGTTCTATGATCCATGGTACGGTTATTCTCCATATTATTCATATTATTATCCTTCATACTATTATGGAAACTATTATGGCTCGTACCATAATATAAGAGGTCACAACGACAGCTTTACAAGTTACGGCAGAAGGGAAAGACCAAGTTCTTTGTCATCACGCGGATCTGCTGACGTTTCAGGTGGAAATGCTTATTCAAGACGAGACCCTTCAGGCTTGTCAAGAGCTTCATCATCACAGGGATCGCGCACTTATGCAGGAACTGAAACATCATCGGGAAGCGTAAGGAGAACTTCCCCGGGGAGCACTTCAGAAACTGCCGCAGGAAGAACATCTTCCGGGAGCAGGACTGTTGCACAGGATGCCAAAGGCACTTCGAGGTCAGCTTCATCATCACAGGGATCTGCAGGCAGCAGGCCGGAATACAGGAGCTCAGGAAGAACCTATCAGCCAAGCTATAATAATCCCAGAATGAGCACAAGGCCTTCATACAACAACAGCCGCACAATAAATTCAGGTTCAGATAATTCAAAAACCTACAACAGCGGAAGCAATGGAAGGTCTTCCTCGGGAAGTTCATACCAGAATAGTGGCAGCAATGTGAGAAGCACTCCTTCATATAACAGTGGTCAGAGAAGTACTGTTTCACGTCCTTCCGGCTCTGTGAATTATTCAGTTCCGTCAAGGCGCAGTGTTGAATCGGGAGGATTCTCATCCGGATCAGGGAGCAGATCTTCATCAGGATATTCTTCACCAGCCAGGTCTGAAGCAAGAAGTCATTCATCAGGGTCTTCATATTCCTCTGGTTCCTCATATTCTTCGGGTTCATCATCAGGTTACTCCGGAGGACATTCATCATCAGGTTCATCTTCAGGCTCATCCAGTTCATCCTCGGGCAGACGCTAAACGATGTTGTGAAATGTTGATCTTACAGGTCATTCTGAATCATAGAGTGCAGATATTGTATTAAGAAAAAAGAAACTTAAATGAAAAGGACAGCTTTTATACTTGTTTCAGCAATTGTTCTGGGTAGTCTGGCAAAAGCACAGAATATTGATGATGCATTGAGATATTCACAGGTATTTTATTCAGGAACAGCCAGGTTTAATTCAATGGGAGGTGCATTCACGGCTCTGGGAGCGGATCTTTCGTCCCTTAGCCAGAATCCGGCAGGCGTTGGTCTGTTTCGTAATTCAGAATTCAGCCTGACTCCTCAGCTGAATTATATAAAATCGACTGCTGACTTCAACGGAAGCACAGAGGATTATCTGTACCGTTTCAACCTTAACCAGGGCGGTTTTGTGAATAACATAATTTCAAATCCCGGAAGTAAAGGACTGGTAACACTTAATTTCGCTTACTCGTTCAATATGACGAATAACCTGAATCAGAATACTCTTGTTTCCGGCACAAATAACTCGAGCTCAATAGCAGATGCCTGGGCATGGTACAGTGAGGGGACTCATTATACTGAGTTGGGCGGAGCGGAAGGGATAGCCTATGATGCATGGGTAATTGATACCTTAACAGGTTATGGAGGCAGTTATTACGGGACTGTATTCTCAAACTATGGTGATAATCCTCCTTCAAGATATGGACAGAGTGTAAGGAGAACAATTCAGAATGAAGGTTACCTGGGAGAACATGCAATATCAATCGGAGGCAACTATGCCGACAAACTGTTCTTCGGCGCCACTTTCGGGATAAACACCATGAGATACAACAGTTATTTTCAGCATGTTGAATCAACTGATGTTGCCCTGCCTTCACAGTTTAAAAGTATGGAATATGTTGACTATTTTGAGGACAAGGGTACAGGATTCACATTCAAATTCGGGATGATAGCAAAACCAGTTGAGATGGTTAGAATTGGTGTGGCATTCCATACTCCTACATTCTATAAAATTGATGAATATTTTTATGAGGATATCAGCTCTAAATTCACTGACGGCAGCAATTACCACTCGTCAAATGACCCGATGAGGTTTAACTACGGTTTTAACACACCTTTCAGATTCCTTACAGGTATTGCAGTACAGGTGAAGAAATCAGCTCTTATAAGTGTTGATTATGAATTTGTTGACTATACTGCAGGACATTTCTTCCAGACAGGCGATGGTTATGATTACTCGGAAAAGAACAACGATATACGGTCAGCTCTCAGTTCTGCAAGCAATATAAGGATCGGAGGGGAGTACAGGCTTAACAAGCTCTACCTGCGATCGGGTTATGGTTATTATGGTAAACCGTTCAGGGCCGGGGAAGCTAATGTTGATATGGATTACAGGACACTCTCCTGCGGGATTGGTTTCAGGGAACGCAACCTTTCTGTTGATTTCGGATTTACAAATTTCAAATCATCACAGGTTTCTTTCCTATACCAGCTTGATCCCGGATTCACTCCGGCAGATTATCAGCTGACAACAATGAAAAACCTGTTCTCTCTTACCTTGGGCTATAAATTTGGTTTATAATACTTTGAATACTTCCTATTTTTTTGAAGGTGTCTCAAAAGGGCACCTTTTTTCTATAAATACAGGCCTGCATCAGGGCCAGTATTGAAGAGCAGGTCAACAATGCTCAGCCCTGGAACAAAGCCGTATCTTGATGAGAACACCTGTGTATATTGCCTGTAAACCCTTGTATCAGTGATTTTTGGAGAAATAAGATACCTGTAATCATAAGGCATATTTTCAGCAGGTTCAAAACTGTTGGTAAAACATGTTGCTGCTCTTATGCCGATATGCCTGCTGATTAGTTCAATAAGTCTCTGGTTCATATCTATCAGGAATTCATGTTTACCAGAAATAATCTTTTCGATTTCATCGAAATAGTACTGGAAAAACGGAGATGATCTGTACGCTGAGATAAGGGCTCCTGTATGCACCTGCTGCCACCTCCTTGAGTAATCAATTCTGATGTCCTTTACAACAGTTTTGTGGAAGCTGCCCAGAAGTACTGGAACTGAAAGGAACATCGGACCATTTGCCGAAAGGATATAACACCTGTTTCTGTATGACTGCTTTATGTAGTTTTCTTCGTGTTCAATCAGTATTTTCTGGTACCCCTTGCATGCTGAAAAAAAAGAAACTGGGGGAAGGTAGGCAGTTGAAACAAGTATGTTGTTATGCATCAGGTCAGCCTGTCATTGAATTTTGTTTATCATGCTTGCCGAGAATCCTGCTCCGAATCCATTGTCGATATTCACTACAGTAACACCTGATGAGCAGCTTGTAAGCATTGCGAGAAGTGCGGAAATGCCTCCGAAATTTGCACCATATCCGACACTTGTCGGCACAGCAATCACAGGTTTATCTACCAGTCCCCCGACAACACTGGCAAGTGCTCCTTCCATACCGGCAATGACTACAATAACCTTGCACTTTCTGATTTCGGGGAGTTTGTCAACAAGCCTGTGAATACCGGCTACTCCGGCATCATAAATCCTTATTACATTGTTGCCGAGCAGTTCAGCTGTTACAGCTGCTTCCTCTGCAACGGGCATATCTGAAGTGCCTGCAGTAATAACTGCTATCATGCTTTCCGGAGTTTCCGGCTTTTTCTTCTGAACAGAGATTATCCTTGCCATTTTATAAAACACGGCATCGGGAATAACTGATTTAACAGCATCGAACATCTCCTGGGATGCCCTTGTGCCTACCACGTTGTTTTCCCGTTGTGACATGACCCGGAAAATCTCCCTTACCTGGTCAACTGTTTTTCCTGAGCAATATACAATCTCCGGATAGCCTGTCCTTATCTCACGGTGGTGGTCTATTCTTGCAAAGCCAAGATCCGTGTAGGGGAAATTCTTCAGTACCTCAAGCGCCTCTTCAACACTTGCAGATCCGTTTTTTACTTCATTTAATAGTTTCTCTACCTCTTTAATATTCATTTTTCGATGTTTAAAGGATTCAGGCTCCCGGTTCTGTAGCCTTCCAGGTCAAGAGATATGTATCTGAACCCCAGTTTTTTAAGTTTGGAAACAATCTCTTCGCGGGACGGACTAAGTATTATTTTCTCAAGGTAGCCATGCAGGCATTCAATGCGGGCAATATCGCCATGCATCCTTACCCTGGCACCCGG
>CAZEYY010000109.1:0-12899 GCA_964516485.1 uncultured Rikenellaceae bacterium | reverse complement strand
TGTTTTGGATAGCTTCAAAATCTATTATCAAATCAAACATGCGGATTTTAGGAGCGTTCGGGACCCATGGGGAGAGAAGAACCGAGCACAACAGTACGAGCTCGGCGCAGACAAAATCAATTGGCTCCCCTCTGGGGATCTACCCTTTATAGACATCTCCGGATTACAATGTAAGGCATGTATAAGATATTCATTAAGTTGATGCATTTTTATTTTGAAATACTATATAACTTACGTATCGTGTAAGTGCTATAAGAGAAAAAAAATGAAAACACATCAATATTATGTATACATTCTGACAAATAACTCCAACCATGTACTATACACGGGAGTGACAAATGACCTGGAGAGGCGATGCAAGGAACATAAAAATGGTCTAATAAAAGGATTTACAAAGAGATATAATATCCATAAGCTGGTTTATTTTGAAGAATTCGATCATATCGAAACTGCAATTGCAAGGGAGAAGCAAATAAAAGGATTACTGAGGATTAAGAAATTATATCTCATCGAAACATTCAATAATGCATGGGAAGATCTTTGTCCTGATAATAAAGTTCTCTTCCTATCAAAGAATACCAGTCAAATGCCCTGACAGAATTGCTTCATAATCGAAGGGATACTTCGCTAGCGCTCAGTATGACAGCTGGTAATGTTGTAGTAGAGAGGGAAGAAGCGGCGAACCGTCTGATAATCTAATTGTTATAATGCATTTTGGTTGACGGCTCGCCGCTTCTTCCCTCTCCACTAACTCCCGGAAAGCCATGTCATCCTGAACGCAGCGTCAGCGGAGTGAAGGATCTCAGACTTTTGTTCTGCGATTAATTTTGTGAACCTGACATTATTTTCCTTTGTCTTAAGAAAGATATGTATAAAGGTTAGCCTGGGGATGGGGTAAAACAATTGATTTTCAAGCATCCTTTGATTCTTTATGAAGCATTCCTGATGCTCAATAAATATAATAAGAGTACTTCCTCTTATAGAAAGAAGAGAGGCAGAATAAATAATTACAGAAGAAATACAGCAAATTTAAGTTTGCCGTAAACTAGAGATAACAAATCTTTAATTCTGCTGCCGATTTGTATGCAGCAAGAACAAGGTCAACAGCCTTTCTTGCCTCAACCGCATCCAGCTCGAAATCGCTTCCGGATTCCACAGCCCTTATGAAAGCTTCAATATTTGCTGCATGTGGTTCAAAAGGAATTGCACCAGGATCGGAGACTCCTCCGCCTCCTTTTATTGTTGAATACCTGGATATAATGTCGTTATCGGTTTCAGTCATCTGTTCGAACTGCCAGATCCGGAAACTGTTTTCTTCCTGTATAACAGTTCCGCTTGTGCCTGTAATTTCAAGCCGCCTGTACTGACCCGGCCATGAAGCTGTAGTACCATATATGATACCCAGTGAGCCGTTTTTAAAACGGATAATAACAGTGGCAGTGTCTTCAGCTTCTATTTCATGTCCCAGTGAAGCTGTATATGCCTGAACAGATTCCGGAGTTCCCATAAGGTACTGAAGAATATCAATCATGTGAACTGCCTGATTTATCAAAGCTCCTCCCCCGTCCATACTTAAAGTTCCGTGCCAGCTGCTATTATAATATGTTGCAGGCCTCCACCAGGGGACAAAAACTGAGGCGCATGTTATTGTTCCGAACCTGCCGTTATCAACAGCATACTTTATGTGTTTTAATGTATCATGATAGCGGTAATTGAAAATTCCTCCGAGCCTTGTTCCTGCTTTCTCATGAGCTGCTATCATTCTGTCCATGCGTTCAGCAGAAATTTCTAGCGGCTTTTCACACAATGCATGCTTTCCGTTCACTGCTGCTGAAATTGCCGGTTCCATGTGAGCGCCGCTGGGTGTTGCAATTGTTATTATCTCAATATCGGGGGAGGAGATCATTGAATCACTGTCAGGAAATACCCTGCAACTGTACTTCAGGGCAAGTGCTTGGGTCTTCATCTTGTTAGTCCCGCATATCCCGACCAGTCGTGCATTCGGAAGACTTGTTATTGCCCTGGCATGAAAATCAGCAATCAGACCTGATCCGGCTATTCCAAAATTCCAGATTTTCATCTTAAGCTATTTCAATGCATTAACCGGTTCAATTCCAAATACTTTTGCAATTGTAAGACCATAACATTTAGCCCTTGTTTCATCTGAAACGCGGCATGCATCAAGCGCCTTATTGAAACGTCTGATATTTTCTTCAAGGGCTTCAGGTCCTTCATCAGTGGCAAAAAGTATCTTCTCCCATGCAGGTACAGCATCTTTTGGTATATGCGCCTTACCCAGGGACTTTGTCCACCACAGGTACTGATCCCAGTAAGCGGGATCATCTTCTTTCTTGATCAGCGAAGACCCGGAAAGGTCGAAATAAAGGTTTATGTTTCTTCTTGTTGCCTCTGCAGCTTCTTCATACCAGGGATTTCCAAAATGTGCAGCATGGATGAAAAGATCAGGATGCCTCGAGGCAATATCAGCCAGAAAGGCAGGACGCATGTTTGCCATTGAGCCGTCTGACAATATCCCTGTATGTGGTGCAACCGGCATTCCCAGCTTTTCTGCCATTGCCCATATTGTATCATATCTGGGATCGCTGTAATCCCTTCTGCCTCTTGCAAAAAGCTCGCCAAGGCCTTTGAATCCCATGCTGTAAACCATGCTGATATCATCTGTCACAGTTGGACTGTCGATGTCAATCTCAGCATAAGGTATAATTCTATCAGGGTGTGCTTTAGCAAAAGCAATGCCTCTATCAAGGTCCTCCATTGGTATAAGCAGGCAGGCCATTGCGTTGTGCTTTGAGTATATTTCAAGGAAGGACTTTTCCCACTCATCCGTTGCATCATAATGGACATGCGAGTCTATTATGAAAGGAGGGGTTGACATATTTATTTTGATATATTCTGAGCTGCACCTGTAAGTAAATAACAGAACCAGTGCGGAGATTATCAGGAATACTTTTGTTCTCATATAGTGTACTTTTTACACTTATTACTACTATTTTTTAGTTATGTATGCCAACATGTTACGAAGACACCAGGGATTCACAAAGTCTTATCAGAAATTCAGGCAACAGGATTGTCGCTTATTTCTTCTTTCACCCTGTCCCAATATAGCTTTTTACCCTCCCTGTAGGCCCTTGTTGCCATAATTGCTGCTACAGAATGCCAGAAACCTGTATGAATATTTCCGTTAGGAGTCCTGCTCCTGTCACGCATGCAGTCAATCCAGTTGTCAAGGTGATACTTGCTGTCGTCACTCAGGCTTACAGGCCCCATTTTCATGTCATACTCCGGAGTTGTTACTATTTCTGCCTTTTTCGTCAGCAGGGCTTCTTTCATTCCCTCATAGAAATCAAAGCCTCCTGGAAGATCCTGATGTTCAGGAATGAAGAACCACCTGGGACTTCCTTCACCTCCATGAGCGAAGAGAGTTCCTTCCTTTCCCCTGATACAGGTATAATCACCGAATTTATTTGCGTAGTTGGAAGTATATGAATACAGGAATTTCTTTTCATTATATGATGCAAGAGCCTGGAAGGTATCGGGATTCTGCCGGATGTCCGGCCAGCCGAATATCCCTCCGTGAGCAACAACAGAATCAGGTATGGTAGTATCTGTGTAAAAATGAACCAGACCAGCTCCATGGCTCATCCATTGTGAGGTAATTCCACCTGAATAATCCCTGAATATCCTGAATTCAAAATACTTCCACGGATCAAACGGGACATAAGGCTTGCCAAGAAGCCAGCGTTTCCAGTCAGTATCCTCCTCCCTTATTGCAGCAACATCAGGATCATCAGGTACATGCCACCGGGGACCATTGTCGTTCCATACCTGTTCTATCTTTGTAATCTGGCCCAGCTTACCCGATCTGATTATGTCCCTTATCTTTATATGCATCGGATCGCTTACCCATTGCGATCCCATCTGAACAACCTGGTTTGATTCCAGGACTGCCTTCCGTGCAAATTTTGCCTCATCAACATCAGTTGCCATAGGCTTTTCACAATAACAATCCTTGCCTGCCTTTACAACTTCCGCAAGAAGTTTTGCATGCTGATGGTCACCAGTTGCTATCATCACGGCATCAAGTTCAGTCATGGCCAGAAAATCTTCGGAATATTTGAACTGCTTTACCTCATTTCCGAAATTCGTCCTGCATGCTATTGCTGCTTTTTCCCTGTTGATTTTCCAGATGTCACATACGGCAACAACTCCCAGGTTTTTGTCCTTAGCTGACATTTTAACCATATTCTGATGTCCCGATCCGCGGGCTCCGCAACCCAGGAAGCCAATGTTAATCCTGTCATTGGCACCTTTTATCCTGTTGTAAGAGGCAGCACTAAATACAACCGGGGAGGAAGCCAGGGCTGTTCCGGCAATTGCAGTTGTTGTTTTCCCGATGAAATTTCTGCGCGTAAGATTTCCTGATTTCATAGGCTGTTGGTTAGAGTTTGGAGTGAACCAGAGTTTAGAGTGAGCTAGAGTTTTGAGTGAACTAGAGTTTGGAGTGACTAAAGTACTTAAAGTATAAAGTTAAGAAAAAAACAATTATACAAATCCCTCTTCTCCTTCAACTCCAAACTTTAGGCACTCCAGGCGCTTTAGGCACTTTTCTTTCTGTACTCCAGGTTATCATCCAACGGTGTCATCGTTGGCATGAGGAGATGAACAAAGCCCAGTATAATTATATAGGATAAGCCAGCAATAACAAAGGCCCAGAAGTAACCGGAGTTATTTGCGGTATCCAGAACAGCACCAAGCACCATATCTGCAGCAACTGCCACAATAACTCCCACCATCTTTCCAATACCGATCACTGATGCGGTAGCTTTCCTGGGGAAAACATCAGGAACAAGGGTATAACTGTTGATTGACCACGACTGATGGCCCGCAGCCCCAAGACCGATAAGTAAAACAGCAAGCCACTTATTGCCAAGGACCGGTACAAACATTACAGGCAAAATTATTATTGCATTAACAAGAAGGGTAATCTTCCTTGCCTTGTTTATTGTCCATCCCTTCCTTATGAGAGCTCCGGATGCAAGTCCTCCCAGAAGGCTTCCGGAATCTGCCATCAGAAATATCACAAGATAGGGTAAACCAATACCCTTGATATCGACACCGAACTGATCGGCAAGGAATTTTGCTCCCCAGAAAAGGTAAAACCACCATACTGCATCAGTTATAGTGGTAAGGGCAAAAGCCCAGGTTTCTCTTCTGGGAATCAGTTTTATCCATGGAATTTTTTCTTCAGTTTCCGGTTCAGAATCACTGTTTATATATTCAAGTTCTTCTTTTGATAATTTTGGATGAAGCTCAGGCTTCCGGTAAGTTCTGAGCCAGAGGAAGATCCATAAAGAACTAAGGACTCCGGTAATAAGAAAGGGAAACTGCCAGTTCTTACCTTCTACTGAAACGATTGCTCCCACAATGAAAGGAGCAAGTATTGCACCGACACTTGTTGAAGCGTCAAAAATGCCTGTTGCAAATGCCCTGTCCTTCTTCGGGAACCACTCAGCAACTGTTTTTATTGCAGCCGGGAAATTCCCCGATTCCCCGATTCCCAGACCGAAACGAGCAATTATAAAACCAGGCAGGCTGAAGACGGGCCTGACTGCGGCATGAAGCATACCGAAAAGGCTCCATATTGCTATCGACAAGGTATATCCTGCCCTTGTCCCGAATCTGTCTATAACACCTCCCATAAATAAAAGGCCAATCCCATAGGCAACCTTGAAGGACACCATAATTGCTGCATAATCTGAATTACTCCAGGAAAACAGCCTTTGAAGCGTCGGAGCCATTACACCCACAATACTTCTGTCGAAGTAATTTATTGTGGTTGCCATGAAGACAAGCGCAAGAATCCTGTAACGGTAATGCCCTGTTATATTAGAAAGGTCTGTCATTTTTCAATAGAAGCCATCCCGACACAGCTACCGGGGGACTTAAGAATCAGCTAGTAAATAAAATTATACATTATCAGGTACTACATATGGTTTGCGGTATTCCTTTCTTTTTAATAAGCTGTCAGCTTCGGGATCACTTACGAATTTTTCAGCGGCACCATCAAAAATAAGAGACCGTCCCACCCGGTAAGAAATATTTGCCAGGTGTGCAAGGTCGGATGAAATGACGCCTTCCCTGATTTCACAGTGCAGGTCTTCCTTTTTACCTGAACGGACAGCTTCGATGAAATTCCTGTAATGATCTGCTTCATGGTTACCTGACAGTTCTTTTGATGAAGCAAAAGGATCCTTTTCTCTTCCCCTGAATGCTCTCCATGTATCACCGGCTATTTCGAGATACCCGTCTGAACCATAGAAAATATTGCCAACCTCTACCCCTTTGTATCCTTCCTGGTTTGTATACCTTCCGCGTGTTTCAAATTCGAGTAAGGTCCCATCCTTGTACCTGTATGAGCAGGTTTGAGTGTTTGGAGTTTCCTGTGATGTTTCATCTTTTCCATAAGCTTCAACATCGCCATAAACAAGCTTACCTGGTGTTGATGAGGCGGTTTTCCCAAGGCCATAAAGGCCTCCTGTTGAATAAACTGAAACAGGGTGCTCATCTTTCCGGAGGCCCCAGCGCGCTATATCGAGCTGATGAGGGCCTGTGTTACCGGTGTCGCCATTACCGGTTTCCCAGTACCAGTGCCAGTTATAATGACCTTTCTTTTCATTGTACGGGCGCCAGGGCGCAGGGCCAAGCCACAAGTCATAATGCAAACCGGCAGGCGGTTCACTGTCCTTTGACATTCCATAAGAATCCCTTGCTTTGTAACAGAGTCCCCTTGCCATGAAAACCTCTCCGATTCCGCCATCATGGACGAACTCTATGGCCTCCCTTACATTGGGATTTGAGCGGTTGTTTTTCCCAACCTGCACAAGAACCTTGTATTTTGCAGCTGCCTCAATCATTTTCTTTCCTTCCCATATATTATAGGAGGCAGGCTTTTCGACATAGACATGCTTACCTGCCTGGCAGGCCCATATAGTTGCGAGTGCATGCCAGTGGTTGGGCATTACTATTGAAACTGCATGTATATCCTTGTCATCAAACACTTTACGCAAATCCCATTCGGTTTTTGGTTTAGCACTTCCCTTTTCAACTGCAAGCTTAAGCCTTGAGTCAAACAACCTCTCATCGGCATCGCAGAGGGTTTTAAGAACCACATTATGGCTGTCCTTTATTGACGACCAGTTCCCTATATGAACTGCTCCCTGGTTCCTGATACCGATAAGTGCCAGGTTAATGCGATCGTTTGCGCCAATTACCGAATTATATGATTTAGCGCTCAGGCCTATTCCGCCAATTGCTATACCTGCAGTGCCTAAAACGCCTGTTTTGATAAAATCTCTTCTTTTTGTCATGGCCATGATTATTACTGTTAATATTTTCGTGCAAACTCATCTGCATAAGCATTAATCTGCTCATCAGTAAGGTCGGCTCCTGAATTGATAATAACCCTGTACCTGAAGGTAGCCGATTTTCCTGAAGGAATTGAGAAATTGACTGATTCCTTTCCGGCAGTAAAGTCTTTTGCACCAAGGGGGTTAACCGAAAAAAGCCCATATCCCCTGGCATGCCAGTAAGTCGGGTAGCTTTGGTTTTTTGGATGATCACATACAGTCACAGAAATAATCTCACTGCCTATTTTCCCGAACAGATCCATCCATTTTGCCTTTGTTCCCCATACAGCCTCGCCTGTGATTCCTTCACTGCTCCTGTAATTGCCGGTAATATCATCAGCGCCCTGTGCCTTTACTGTAGTTGTTCCACCCTTTTGTTCCTGAAGGGTAATATCTTCTTTTGTCGGAAGCTGCAGTTGTTTTGCTACTCTTATACCGAACATGCCTTCCTTGGTATCATTGAAGAACATATCTCCTCCTGTTGCAGTAAGTGTGGTTACCCTGTCAATTATCCTTGCATTGCCTTTGCCCGAGAAATGATATTCCGATTTTTCTGAAAGCATTTCCTTTCCTGTACTGTCAACCCAGCTTTCATTTGAAATAATTATTCCTTCACCATTTTCCTCAGATATCCTGTCAAAACCAAGGTGTCTGATAACTCCTCCTGCCGGGTTTAATGACCCGCTTGATCCGTTACCCCAGAAATCAACTCCATTGACATTTCCGTAGTTAAGCCATATACCTACATGATGTGCATGATCAGTGCTTTCACCTTCCCTTGGTTCAAGAGGAAATCCCCTTGTGATAATAGTGCCGACGGAGGTGCAAACGGGATACAGCACGGGTTTGTAAACGTTTTCGGGCCAGCAGAAAGAAGTAAAGAGTCTGCCATCAACATTAACGTCAATTTTTTTCTCTGAAGACCTGTCAACCAGGGTCACTCCTGCTTGTTTTCCGGAAGGTCCTGAACCGCAGGAGCTTAATAGTAACAGACTGAGAAAAAGCAGCATCACAGATTTAGAATTCATAATCAGATAGTTAAGGTTAAAAATCAGTATTTTAACAAATGTATCCAATAAACAATGAACTTCAAAATCTTTTAATGGTTTTCAGACGGACCTGTAAAGTAATAAGCTAAATTGCCGCTTTTAAAGCATTAAACTATTAAAAATGAAATTCCGTATAGCAATCATCCTCATTTTTCTTTTTCAGTTTACCTATTGCTCCTTTGCCCAGGATAAGGCAAAGGAAAAAATTAAGGATGGCTGGTCCTTTGGTTTCTTCCCTTCCTTCGGTTATGATTCAAATACAGGTGCAAAATATGGCGGAATACTTAAACTGTTCGATTACGGCGACGGAAGTAAATATCCACGTTATGACCAGGCATTCAACCTGGAACTCTCAAGAACAACAAAGGGACAGGGCGTCAATCAGCTGACTTATGATTCCAGGACACTCTTTCCCGGATACAGGGTGATGGGTGAGATAAGTTACCTGACTGAAAAAACGCTCGACTTTTATGGCTTTAACGGTTACAATGGTTATTACAGCTCTGACTATACAAGTAAAAGCAATCCGCTTTATATAACTTCCCTGTTCTATAAAATGGAGAGGGAGCTCCTCAAGCTTAGAACAGAAATAATAGGAAAGTTGTCAGGCGATAATATAAAGTGGTTCGGCGGAATAGAATATATGAACAACAGACTGGACACTGTTGATGTGAATAATATTAACAAGGGTAAGGATGAAGGAAACAGGTTGCCTTATTCAGACGGCGGACTGTTTGGCAGATATATAAAATGGGGGCTCATTGATCCTGAGCAGGCTGATGGTGGTCAGGCCACGCTCCTGAAAGCCGGTGTGAAATATGACACACGCGATAATGAGGCAAATCCCATGAAAGGATTGTGGACTGACATTCAGCTTATGATATCACCGGGCTTTATCAGTGATGGTTTTACCTATACCCGTGTTGCCTTTACTCACAGGCAGTACTTTACCCTGATTCCAAGAAGAATCAATTTCTGCTACAGGTTATCATACCAGGCAAAGATTGGCGGAGAAATGCCTTTCTACATGTTGCCTCTTGTATATAATTCCGCTCCTCAGCTGACTCTCAGCGGGCTTGGTGGCAGCAGGACGATCAGAGGCATACTCCGTAACAGGGTTGTCGGGGAAGACTTTGTTTACGGCAATGCCGAGCTGCGCTGCAAGGTGGCCAGGACGGTTCTTTTCAACCAGAATCTGTATCTGGCTTTATCGGCCTATGCCGATGCAGGAATGATAACAGGAAAGTACAAACTACCTGATATAACTGATCCTGAAGGTATTGCATGGCTTGCAAAAGGAGAAGAAGAAGAGCTGCATACAAGTTATGGCTGGGGCATTCATGGTGCACTGAATGAGAATTTCATTGTGAGCCTGAATTATGCATGGGCAATGGATCCGCGTGACGGAGTAAAAGGAACCTATCTTCAGATGAGCTTCAACTTCTGATATCAGGATTCCTGCAGATCAAGAAGCATCCAGATATCGCAGCCAAAATGTCCTGAATTACCCATTGGATGATTTATCGATCTGAATCCGGCTTTTTCATACATACTGATTGCCTTTCCCAGTTCCGGCATCGATTCAAGATAGATCTGCCTGTATCCCATTTCCCGGGCAGATATGATACTTTTTTCCATCAGCATCCTTCCGATACCTTTTCCCCTGTATTCCGCAGCCAGATAAAATTTTACAAGTTCGGCGCATCCTTTGGGGAGAGAAGGAGTAGGATAAATGCCACATCCCCCGATTATGACCTCACAATCAAGAGCTATCCAGTAAACTGAACCGGGGGCCTGAAAAAGCCTGAAAAGGTCATCCGTAGTTGGATCAAAGTATACTGTACCAGGCCTGTCAATCTTAAACTCCCTGAAAACCTTACGAATAAGTGCTGCAATTTCAGCATTGTCCTTTTCTTCAATTTGCCTCAATGAAACCATCCTGAAAAAGTATTAGATCAATAATACAGAGCATCACAAAGAGAACCAGTAATTCAGCTTGACAAGGAAAACATTATTCGGAAAAACATCCTTCAGCTGTTTATAAGATTCACTGAAAGAAACAGAAGATTTTTCATTCTGGCCGGTTCTTTCGGCTGACCATACAAAATAGATAAATGATCCAAGTCGATATTCCCACTTCGCTACAAAATTGGACCGGAACTGATGAAAATTAAAGTCGGGATCAGACATTGAATAATCAGTTACCAGGTCATTGTCCTCGTCAAGTCTTATACTCCCGTCAGAAGCTTCATCCCATGAATATTCCGAGAACCTGTTGTTATATGATTCTGCTTCAGGATCTGTAACATATTTGAATCCTGTGTATGTACCTCTTGAAATGAAGGGACTGCCGTAATATTGTACTGAAAATTCAGGAGTTACATTAAGGTTAATCCTGAATGTCATTCCGACTGTGTTCTGATCTATTGAACCGAGGATATACCTGTTTACAGACTGGTATCCCATTGTTGTAATATACTGCAGTTCATTCAGGTTTTTTTCATAATCTGCCGAGATGTTGATTTTCAGGTTTCTCAACGGGCGAAGTGTAATTCCCGGGTTAAGCTGGTATCGGCTCATTGAAGAATTGCCTCCATATTCATAGCTGTATTCAATACCGGCCGATACTGTCTTTGAATAATCAGTGCTTACCGATCCGAATGAATAAAGATTATAAGGCATCAGCAGGTCATAACCACCTCTGAGGGCTTTTGTATCAATGGCCTCTGAATGATATATGGCATTAAGGCTGACCGACCATTGGTTCTTTAATTCGGAATAGAATGAAAGATGACCGCCTGTTCCAAGAAAACGGCCTTCAAAATTCCAGGTATTAAACTGCTCAAGATTTACTTTATATGTCCTGAAAACTGATACAGGTTTATTTACGAAATAGCCTATTTCATTTTCATTATTTATTTCATCTGCAGTCTGCATGTAACCAATATCGTTCAGTTCAAGCCCTGGTGACAGCATTGTAATGCCTGATGAGTATCTCCAGAATCCCTTCGCTCCCTTTCCGATCCTGAGTTTAGCTCCATATCCCGACAATGATGTCTTCGTTGTATCATAGCTTAAATAATCAATTCCCGGCCGTTGAAAATACCTGGCTGATGATTCCTGTAAACGTGTAATGGACCTGTTTGAACCATTAAGATAACTCCCAAGCACTTTTGCTTCAACAAAAAATTCCTTGTCATTCCATTGATGTAAAAAATCCAGTCCTCCGGTAAAGGCATTATCAGTCAGGAAATCAAGCTGAGCTTCATCAAGTTTTCTGTTCACCGATGTAATTATACCTCCCAGTGTTGTGGTAGCTCCGTTGTAACCTTTCTGTATTCTGGCGACAGTATAGTTTGTCAGCGGTTCAACTTTCACATGACTTCTTTTACCATTTTCATCAATTACCGATGCAAACTCGTTTGCTGTAACGCTCTGCATTACACCCACCGAAAGTTCATCAGACGTTGTACCGCTCAGTTTAACAGCGCTCAGTATATTTGTCATTTCCGGTGATTTAACATAATTATTTCCGGTTTCAGGAACCGCATAAGATGGTGAATGTCCGATACGTCTCGAATAAAAAAGGCTCTGATTATCAAATTCATAATTGAAAATTGTGGAGCCTTCAAGGAAAAAAGGTCTTTTCTCTTCGTAGAATGTTTCGAAAGCTGTAAGGTTCATAACTGAAGGATCCGACTCTACCTGTCCGAAATCGGGATTCACAGTCATGTCGACAGTGAAATTACTTGATATACCGATCTTTGCATCAAGACCTGCATTTCCCATCCAGCTTTGTCCGGATTTCCTGAAAGGATTATCGGGTAATTTTTCTGATATCTTAAGTCCGCCTGAAGCGTAAGGCATTATTTCGAGCCTCTGCGACTTTTTTAATCCTTTTATACCTCTTAACTCACCATAATTATAAAGCACTCCGGCAGTTGTCCTGGTCTGATATTCCCAGTCACTCTCTTCCTGAAAGCGGTTAATCCATCTCCAGATATGCAAGCCCCATACCTGTTCATCTTCCCTGCTGAAGCGAAGCTGGCTTAAAGGGATTTCGAATTCAGCAACCCAGGCAGAATCTTCCAGTCCGGTTTTTCCTTTCCACACTGCATTCCAGTTGATGTCGATTTTCTCAGGATTAGTAAGAATAAGATCCATTTTCTGACCCCATGCAGACAGGTTAAACTCGAATCCTGTTTTGTGGTCGTGATAACTGTCAAAATTGAATCCGGCCATATCGCCGCTGAACTCATCCCGCAAACCTGAATATCTCTGAATCTTATCAGGTTCTCCGTCAAAAGCCCTTATTGCTCCATAAATATACTTATCGTCATACAGAATGACGAATTCGGTTGGCCAGGAAGGAGTAGCGCCTTCTTCAGGTACGAACTCATGAAAATCACCTGCCCAGGTACCT
>CAZEYY010000108.1:0-13033 GCA_964516485.1 uncultured Rikenellaceae bacterium | reverse complement strand
TGGCAGTCAGTCTGAAGAAAACTGCCGGTGTTCTTACCGCGGCTGTTCTCAGAATTCCTGAAGGCCTGTATTTCAATAAAAACCATACATGGGCTTTTCTCGAAAAGAACGGAACAGCAAGACTTGGCATAGACGATTTCCTGCTGCATATCACGGGAAATCTTAAGCTTAATCCCATCTACAGTGATGGGGATGTTATAAAGAAGGGAGACCTCATTGTAATGGCTGAAAATGAGGGCAAAGTGCTGAGGATATATTCCCCTGTCTCAGGAACTGTTACAGGCGTAAATCAAATGCTTTCAGAAAGCCGGGCTGAACTAGCTGAGGATCCTTATGGCAAGGGATGGATTTATAAAGTAAAACCGGGTAACTGGAAGGCTGAGACTTCTTCCCTTTTCATGGCAGAAGAAGCAATAGCCTGGACAAAAAAAGAACTTGAAAAGTTCAGGGATTTTCTTGCCAGGTCAATGCAGAGTTACATGCCTGAAACTTCATTTGTTACCCTGCAGGATGGCGGTGAACTGATAGACAGACCACTTGCCGAACTGCCTGATGAAGTATGGCAGGATTTTCAGAGATCTTTCCTGAACTGAAAGGACAAAAAAACATAATCCTGTCTTTCCTCAAGACAGGATTTATTGTATCTTGCATATAATAACATGCTCTGCTGCATATTGTAGAATTAATGTGCAGCTGGAGTATTTTCAGTATCAGAAGTTATTATGGATCAGCCCGGTAACAATGCAGATAATGGTAACAGCCTGAAGACCTTTCTCAAGAATAATCTTAGATACCGGTCATCAATCTACAGTCGTGTTGTAATAATAATTACTGTTTCTTCAATAATTCTTTTCTTTTTCTTCGGTATCATTTTCAGGTCGGTTTACGAACAGAACCTCAATACTGTTATCCGTCAGAACGGGAATAACATCGGTTCAATAGTTGAAGGTTCTCTTTACAAATCAATGCTCGAAAATGACAAAAGCGAGCTTCAGAGTACCCTCGATATCATTAATACTATTTCAGGCATTGATGAGGTAAACATGTATGATGACAGGGACAGTCTCGTATATTCTTCCTTCCCTCAGGATTCGACAGATCACAGCAATCCAAACTGCCTTATGTGCCATCAGGATATGAGCAGTCTGTTTCCAAGGAAGGAAAAAGCATATAGGATAATTGAAATGAAGAGTGAATGTACGATGAATGAAAATGACAATGGTCACAGGCATCTGCTCATCCGCTCTCCTATCCTTAATGAGCGCTCATGCTACACAAGCGCCTGCCATTACCACAGCGAGAATGATGAAGTACTTGGCTCGCTTATAATTAAAATGCCGCTTTCAGATCTAGATGAAACAGTGGAGAGATCATCCACAAAGTTTTTTTTACTTGCAACTGTCACAACAATTCTGCTTATAATAACCCTGATATTCTTCACAAGAGAGAAGATCAAAAATCCGCTTTTTGAGATATTGAAAGCAAGCCAGTCGGTGGCAGGAGGAAACAGGGATACAAGACTTGAGATCAAGCCAAATCAGCTTGATGACATGAGAATGGTATCGACAGCTTTCAACGATATGCTCGATAATCTCCAGGCTGCCCAGATTGAACTTCAGAACTGGTCACAGCAGCTTGAATACAAGGTGCAGAAAAAGTCGGAAGAGCTTGGAGCTGCACAGAATGAACTGATTCATATTGAAAGGATTGCATCACTTGGCAAACTATCTTCTTCAGTGGCGCATGAAATAAACAATCCATTGTCAGGGATTCTTGTTTATACAAAACTTATTCAGAAGCAGCTCAGCAATCCTGAAGTGACTCCCGAGAAAAAGGCAGCTGCCCTTAAGCATCTGAAACTTATTGAGAGCGAAACAAAGAGGTGTGGTGAAATAGTCAGGGGACTGCTTGAATTTTCGAAAAAAGAACAGGAGGATTTCGAATCAAAACATGTTCATAAGATCCTGCAGGAGACTTTCGACCTTATGACTCACCCGATAAAAATTGCAAATATTGGTTTCATTAATGAATTCAGGGCTAAATACGACCTTGTATTTTGCAGTCCGAATCAGCTGAAACAGGCCTGTGTTGCCATACTTGTAAATGCCTCTGAAGCTGTGAAGATAAATGGTGAGATATCTATCAGGACAAGCAATCCCGATGGTGATCATATAAAGATTGATATAAGTGATAACGGAATCGGCATTCCGGGGGATGATATCCCGCATATCTTTGAACCATTCTTCTCAACAAAAAGAGAAACCAGCGGTATCGGCCTGGGACTGGCTATAGTTCATGGAATTGTCAAGACTCACAACGGCAAAATTGGCGTCGAATCGGAACTGGGCAAGGGGACAACAATATCTATAATCCTGCCTCTTATTAAAATTTAGAAAAATCATAATATGGCCAGAAAGCTATCTATACTCATTGTGGATGACGAGGAATCAGTACGTGATTCCCTTTATAACTGGTTCATCGAGGACGGTTATCATGTTGAGTGCGCCGAAAGTGCCATGAGTGCCCTCAAAATGCTTGAATCAGAGAGTTTTGATATTATTCTCGCTGATATCAAGATGCCTGGAATGGATGGTCTTGAAATGCTTAAAAGGATAAAGCTTATAAAGGCTGATTCAATTGTAATAATGATGACTGCCTTTGCTACTGTTGACACAGCTGTCCAGGCTCTGAAGGACGGAGCCTTTGACTATGTCACAAAACCATTCGATCCCGACGATCTGTCGCACCTTATCAGAAATGCATCAAAGCAGATAATTCTTACAGATGAGAATGAAAGCCTTAAGGACAGGGTTGTTTCTCTTGAAAGTGTTGAAGACCTGATAGGAACAAGCGAGGTGATGCAAAAGGTGCTACGGCAGATTGAAAATGTCGCCCAGTCGAACTCGTCGGTTGTGATAACAGGAGAGAGCGGAACGGGTAAGGAATTGGTTGCCAGGGCTATACATGCAAATTCGTCACGAAGGTTTTTCCCTCTTGTGAGCGTGCATTGCGGCGCCCTAACAGAAAGCCTTCTCGAAAGTGAGCTTTTCGGACATGAAAAGGGAGCCTTCACTGGAGCAATGTACAACAGGAAGGGAAGGTTCGAAATGGCCGATAACGGGACAATCTTTCTTGATGAGATTGCAACAATATCAACAAAGATGCAGATTGACCTGCTAAGGGTGCTGGAATCGAAAAAGTTCACCAGGGTTGGAGGTAACAAGGAGATTTCATCCGATTTCAGGGTAATCTGTGCAACAAACAGGGATCTTAAAAGTCTGGTCGAAAAGGGTGAGTTCCGCGAGGATCTTTATTACAGGCTTAACGTGGTGAATATCAATGTGCCGCCACTCAGAGAGAGGAAGGAAGACATACCTCTTCTTGTTGATTATTTCATTGTAAAATACTGCACTTCAATGAATAAGCCGCCCGCTACTATTGAGCCGGCAGCCATGAAGAGGCTTGAGGAATTCACATATCCGGGTAATGTCAGGGAACTTGAAAACATGATTGAGCGTGCTATCGTAGTTGGAAACGGTAAGCGGATCTACCTGAAAGATCTTCCGGGTGAAAAATCAATTATGAGCAATTCGGTTGAAAGCCTGGAAGACCTTGAGAAAGATCATATTCAGAAGATTCTGGACAAATATAACTGGAACATTTCAAGAACAGCCAAGGCACTTGATATTGACAGAGTTACTCTGTACAATAAGATCTCAAAATTCGGACTAAAGTCATCCGACTGAGTTTATGGATCTCCGCAACATAACGCTCGTCTCAGTTGGGTACATCGAGGAGGTATACCTGAGAAGTGTTATTGATACTGCCGGAAGGGAATTCTCGCTGCCTGTTGTTGTACGTGAGGGATTTATAGACATCTCCGAATTTTTTGATCCCACACGCAGGCAGTACAACGGAACAAAGCTGCTAAAGGAAATCGACATTTTGTTCGGATCAGACAATACAAAAACAATAGGTTTATTCAGCATAGACCTCTTCATTCCCATCCTTACTTATATCTTCGGGCAGGCATACCTTAACGGCAGAACAGGTATTGCATCATATTACAGGCTGAGCAATGACAGGTACGGAATGACCGGAAACGGGAATCTTGTTATGGAGCGTTTTCAGAAAGAAGTGATACACGAGCTCGGCCATACCTTTGGTCTTGTTCATTGTCATATTCCCGATTGTGTGATGCGGTCAAGCACTTATGTTGAGGATATTGATCAGAAGAAAATGCATGTATGCAGCCATTGCAGGAGTATTTTAAATGCAACATTATCAACAGTTTAAAATATTAATTCTGAAGTTATGAAAAAGATTTCTCTTCTCGGAACCGGACTCATCGGAACATTTTATACAATGTCGCTTCATGCGCACCGCAGGAAGGACATCATAAATACAGTTTGCTCTGTGCCGGAACAGACAGCAAGGGAATTTGCTGAAAAATACAGTATACCAAAATACACTTCAAGTATAAAGGAGGCTGTTGAAGACCCGGAAACAGAACTAGTAATAGTCGCATTACCGAATTACCTTCACAGGGAAGCCATACTCATGGCTTGCAGGGCTGGCAAGAATGTACTGTGTACAAAACCGCTTGCAATGAATGCCGCTGAGGCCAGGGAGATACTTGAAGCTGTTGAGAAGGCAGGTGTTTTTCATGGTTACCTCGAGGACCTGGTTTACACGCCCAAGACACTCAAGGCTATTGAAATGGTAAACAGGGGGTCTTGCGGAAGAATACTATGGACAAGATCGAGAGAAGCCCATTCGGGACCTCACAGCGCATGGTTCTGGGACAAGAAACAGTCAGGAGGAGGAGCCCTTGTCGACATGGGTTGTCATTGTATTGAGATCGGCAGGAGCTTTATTGGCAAGGATATTCGTCCTGTTGAGGTCATGTGCTGGGCCGATACACAGGTTAAGCCCATTGAAGCAGAAGATCATGCAATAGCCCTTGTAAAATATGAAACAGGAGCAGTTTCGCAGATTGAAGTGAGCTGGAATTTCAGGGGTGGAATGGACCTGAGGGATGAGGTTTCGGGGACTGAAGGTACGGTGAGACTCGACCACTGGCTTAGAACAGGATTTGAAATGTTCACCACAGGCAGCGCTGACAAGTATGTTTCGGAAAAGACTGAGCTTGATGCAGGATGGCTTTTCCCTGTTGGAGACGAGGTTCATGCTCTTGGCTATCCTCACATGTTTACAGACATGCTTGAGTCACTTGAAAACAACAGGCAGCCCCGGGAAACTTTCTATGATGGTTATGTTGTAAATGCAATAATGGATGCCTGTTACAAATCTGCTGCAAGCAAAAGATGGGAAAATGTGGAACTTGAAATCTGGAAGGGAAAAGAAGGAATAAAATCAGGAGTGGAACTCATTGATTTTGACAAGGATCATTTCCTTATTAAAAAGGAGGTGATGCCTGACGGAAAGACAAAATTAATGCTCAAGGAGAAGGCTACGGGAAACATAATCCAGAAATATATTACTGATTTGTAACAGGCTGCAGTAATCATCTTGTTTGCTGAAGTTAAGCTTTTTTAATATATTTAACGGAATTTAAAACGGGATAACACTCATGGACCTTACGCGTTTGATCCGCGATAAAATGATGAATGAAAACCTCATGTTCGTTTACAGGGGTGTTGTTACCAATGAAAATTCGGTGCCATTGCTTATGCTTCTGGAGAATGAGATGAAAGATTCGGAATATGGCAATTTGGGAAGGAAAAGACTGTTCATGTTTGTCCTCGAAAGCCTTCAGAATGTATCAAGGCACAGTGATGATGTCCAGCACGCAGGAATGTCAGTAGTGGCATATTCAAAAACAGGCGCGGGATACTGTGTATCAACAGGAAATGTTATTTCAAATGAAAAAATAGACGGTCTCAGGGAGAAGCTTGACGAGGTGAACAATCTTGCTTCTGAAGAGATCCGTGGCGTGTACAGGCAGATGCTGAGCCATTCAGAGCTTAGCAACAAGGGAGGAGCAGGCCTTGGACTTATTGAAATGGCCAAGAAAACGGGAAACAGGCTCGATTATGATTTCATTCAGATTGACAACGATTGTTCATATTATGTACTGAGCAAGACTGTTGACAGGGGAGGAGTCGGATCACATAATCCTGAAAAAAAGGAAAAATACAGCGGGAAAAGCATAAAGCAGCTTGAAGAGCTGATGGCTGATAACAGCATCTATCTGATATGGTCAGGACATCTTTCGCACGATGTGGGTAAGGAAGTGATTTCATTTACCGAGACAAAGCTATCGGAAGAGACAAATATTCAATGGATGCAACGGAAAAGGGTATTCAGTACTCTTGTTGAACTGCTTGATAATGTTGAAGGTAACAGCCCCGGCAGGGATGAAGAAGAAAAATTTGGCAAACCTGTTGCGATGATACGTGTCATTGATCATATTTATTATCTCACAACAGGAAATCTCATTCTTACATCCAGGGTGGAAGAGCTGAAGGGGAAGATTGATTTTGTAAATAATCTTAGCAGTGACGGTCTTAAGGAGATGTTTGTAAAAGCACTTACCGATCAGGACCCTGATTCAGACAGTACCGGCAATCTCGGACTTATTGAAATGGCGAAGAAATCAGGCAGCAGGCTGGAATATAAATTTGAATCAGTCAATGATACTTATTCCTATTATACCCTGACAGTAAAGGTTAAGGAAAATGCAGGAAGTTAAGCCGGAGTATTAAGGCTAAGCTTTTTTCCGTCCCATGCGGCATAATTGCCGGTATGTATCCAGTCACCAAGAAAAATAACCTCAGAAGTCTGGCCTAATTTATATGACATGGCAAGGTGCCTGTGTCCGAAAATGAAATAATCTGTCTTTTGTTTTTCAAGAATGCTTTTTGCATAGCGAATAAGGTCCTCCCTGTCTTCGCCAAGGAACTCCAGGGTAATTCCTTTTCCCAGCCTTGAACTGAGCGACCAGCGATGGCCAAAACCGACTCCAAGGGCCGGATGAAGTGCAGAATACATCTTCTGCAGGGTTCTGTTCCTGAAAGCTGCCAGAAGGATTTTGTAGCCGGTATCCCTTGTTCCTAGGCCTTCACCATGTGCAAGATGAAATACCTTTTCATTGAAGACTTTTGTAACAGGAGCCCTGTGGATTATCATGCCGCATTCATTCTGAAGATAGTCTCCGGCCCACATGTCGTGATTGCCGGTGAAAAAGTGAACAGGTATGCCAGAATCGGTAATAGCTGATATTGTTCCAAGGAATCTTGTAAACCCTTTGGGAACTACAAGATTGTACTCCCACCAGAAATCAAATATATCGCCCAGCAGATAGATTTCAGATGCATCGCCGGCAATACTGTTCAGCCATGAGACAACTTTTTTTTCACGCTGCAGTGGTGGTGTTCCTGCCGGCAGACCAAGATGAAAGTCAGATGCAAAATATATTTTACCCTGTTCCTTCAATGCAGTTGTTCAATTATTAAAGAGCTGGTCAAGTTTCAGTCTAAGTGTTCTTCCGTGAAGATTAGTGGCTTCAAGATCTCCCTGTTTGTTGAACAGGTAGCTTGCAGGCAGTTCCCTGACATTAAAGAGACGCGCATTTACAGGATTTGCAGGATTGTCTTCCCTGACACTTATCCAGGGCAGCTCATCGAATTTGACTGCTGACAACCAGTCATTTTCATTGGCGTCAAGATTTATCTGGTAGATCTCAAATCCCTTTTTGCTGTACATTTTATAGAATTCCTTGAGCTGGAGGTTTTCGGCTACGCATTCCTTTGACCTGACTGACCAGAATGTTACAAGGACATATTTTCCTCTCAGTGATTCGAGTGAAATTCTTCTGCCTTCAGTATTGCGGAGATCAGGATTTAATTTGACAGGTTCAAGATTTTCAGACAGGCTGCCAAGAATTCTTGTATTCATTATCTGCAGTTCTTTCTCAAAATCCCTAGTTAGAGCCTGAACATGTTTTGACTGGGGATAGTATTTATTGAGTGAATCAGATACAATTTTCAGATATTGAAGATCCTTTGGATCATAAAGAACATAAGTGTCTTCATTAATCCTCTGGTATAGAGCTTTTATTGCGGCAAGAGAAGTGATGTTATTAATTATGAACTCAATGTTTTTCTTTCTCTGAGCCTTGATAAGTTCAATGTAGCTGGCATCAAGCCCGGGGCCTTTCTTATCAAAGTCGGGTTCAGTCGCAGCCTTGTTATACAATACAACAAGTGAATCGAGTTTTCTTTTTGTATCAATGAGTGACTGATCAAGCATTTGCAGCTTTTCAGATCCTGCAGATCCGCTCACCTTATAATTGTCATAAAGGCTTTTGCTGTTGAAGTCCAGTCTTATCTTTTCACCGGGTGCGGCAAGAAGAGTTATGAAATTTGAATTTGAAAATGAAACCTGGTAGAAGTCAGTTTCTGAGGTTTTTACATTAAACCTGAAACTTCCGTTGCCTTTTATTTTTGCAGAATCGATAAGCTGCGGAGAGTCAAGTTCAAGGTGGCTTAGGTAGAGATAACCTGACTTTTCACCTTTTACGTTGCCATGTACCATGAATGAGTTTTTCTCCCTGCATCCGCTGTAAATTATTAAAAGCGGTAAAAGAAATAATATTCGTTTCATTCAAAAACCGGATTACTGTGTTTGATTATGTTTTGGATTACTTAAAGATTTCTGCAAGTTTCTTGTCAAGGTTTTCACCCCTGAGGTTTGTTGCTATTATTCTGCCTTCCTTGTCGAGCAGGAAGTTAGCAGGAATTGATTCAATTTTATAAAGCGGCACAACCACTGAATTCCAGTAATTAACATCACTTACATGCACCCATTTGTCAAGCTGATCATCCTTAATGCCCTTTACCCAGGCGTCTTTTGTTTTGTCAAGTGAGACCTGATAGATCTGGAATCCTTTCTTATGATACTTGCTGTAAGCCTGCACCAGATTTGGATTTTCCTTCCTGCATGGGAGACACCATGATGCCCAGAAATCGAGCAGAACATAAGAACCTCTTGTGGAGGAAAGCCGTATTGTATCACCTGCAGGTGAAGGCAGTGAGATTTCAGGGGCTTCAGCACCTTCTCCGGCAGCTTCTGATTCTCCTGCATGACTATTGACGCTTGCAGCCATTTCTGTAATCTGGTCATGAAGTGAGATAACAAGAGCATTTTCAGGATAATTTTTGGCAAGTGATGAGTCAACCTTCATGAAATAATTAATGTCGTGCGAAGGGTTCATAACATATACACTCGGAGCAATCTGCTGATAGAGTGCAACAAGGCTGACCAAAGATGTCAGGTTCTCGTCAATATAGTTTTTTGTATATGTATTTATCTCATTCAGATATGATTGTGCCATACTGTCGAGACTTTCAACAACCTTTGGAAGATCGGGATTGTTGATGTTCTCCATGTAAATTGAGTTCAGGGAGCTGAACTTTTTAATTGATTTCCTCAGAGTCTGATTATATTCAGCCATCAGTTCGGTTCCTTTGGATCCGGTAAGTGAAGCAGGATAGCTCAGAGAATCAAAGTAACTGTTCATTTTTATCTTCTCGCCTGGTTCCAGAACCATTGTAAGAAAGTTATTGTCATTTACCTTAAGGAGGTAGAAGGATGGCTGGTCAAGTTCAATCTGAATTGAAAACTCACCTTCCGGCGATATTGCAGCAGAATCGATTCTGCTTAAAGCCTCAGGTTGCAATTCTTCAACGTAAATATAACTGCCGGCAACAGGTTTCATAAGAGTACCCTTGATTTCAGCAACATTACTTTTACATCCAGCGAGTGTAATTGCTGCTGCGATAAACAATACAAATTTCCTGACCATCAGTATATTTATTTAAGTAAGTTTCTAAAAAATAATGAAGTGCAAAGTTATTCTTTTTTTTCTCCGGCAGTACTATTATTTAGTATTATTAATTTTCTTTGCACAATGGAGTCATTTTGCCGGGATGAAATAATTTAGTACCTTACCTAACTGTAATTATTAAACAATCTCTATCTGTATGAGTTATATAAAATTTGACAAAAGTCAGGTAGTCAATCTGGAATATTCACTTTCAAGGGAATTGATCCGAAGCAACAGGGCAGGATCATATTCCTCAACGACAATTGTAGGTTGTAATACGAGGAAATACCATGGCATCCTTGTATGTCCTGTTGATGAACTGGGAGGAGACCGGTATGTCCTTCTTTCACAATTGGATCTTACAGTTGTGAATGATGATAAGAGCTTTAATATCGGAATAAGGAAATACAATGGTGATTATTTTAATCCCAAGGGACACAAGTATATAGAAGATTTTGATGCCGATAATATTCCATCAAGGATATTCAGGGTAGGCAATGTTTTGCTGAAACTGGAAAGACTCCTTGTTCATTACGAGGAGCAGTTCATGCAGAGGCTTACAATCCTTGAAGCCCAGGAGCCGATGAAAATACAGATCCGGCCTTTCCTGGCTTTCAGGAATGTTCATGAGCTCACTCATGCCAATATGAATGCCAACACAAAAATTGATTATATCGAAAACGGAATAAGGGCTAAACTTTATGAGGGTTTTCCCTATCTGAATATGCAGTTCTCAACAAAGGTTGACTTTGTGCCTGTTCCCGACTGGTATCTGGGTATAGAATACCCTGAAGAGCAGAAGCGTGGATATGACTTTTCGGAAGATCTTTTCACCCCGGGATTTTTCGAATACGAGGCAAGGGAAGGTGATGTAGTTGTATTCTCAGCAAGCACAAAGGAGGAAAAAACCGGAGGACTGAAGCAGAAATTCACAAAGACAGTATCGGGAAAGATCCCCAGGAACAATTTCTTAAACTGCCTGAAAAATGCTGCACAGCAATTCATTGAGAAAAGAGGCGGAAAAACAGTATTGATAGCGGGTTTTCCATGGTTTGGCGCCTGGGGAAGGGATACTTTCATCTCACTGCCGGGGCTTGCACTGGCCAGGCACAAGCTTGCACTTTACCGGGATGTTATCGATACTCAGGTAAACAGGATGAAGAATGGCTTGTTTCCGAACATGGGAACAGAGAGTAATCCTGCATTTAATTCCGTTGATGCCCCATTATGGTTTTTCTGGTCGCTTCAGCAGCATCTTGAACAAAAGGGATTCGATTGCTGGGAAAGGTATGGGGAGGCAGCAAAAGCGGTTCTTTATGCTTACAGGGATGGCACTACATTCAACATCAGGATGCGTGATAATGGTCTTATTTATGCAAGTGCTCCGGGCAAAGCGCTTACCTGGATGGATGCCGTTGTTTATGGTGAGCCTGTAACACAAAGGGCAGGATATGACGTTGAGATCAACGCTTTATGGTATAATGCTGTTTGTTTTGCTCTTGAAAGGGCAAAAGAAGTAAAAGACAGGAAATTCATATCTGACTTTGAACATCTTCCGGGGCTGATTAAAAATTCCTTCATTGAACTCTTCTGGGATGAAAAACTGGGTTATCTGGCTGATTATGTGAACGATGAAGAGGGAAAGAATACTTTTGTAAGACCGAATATGGTAATTGCAGTATCCCTTCCCAATTCAATGCTTTCTAAAGAACAGATGAAAAATGTTCTTGATATTGCTGATAAAAATCTGGTAACACCAAGGGGCCTCAGAACCCTTTCACCACGGAATAAGTTTTACAAGGGCACTTACCAGGGCAGTCAGGAAGAAAGGGATAATGCCTACCATCAGGGTACTGTATGGCCATGGTTACTGGGTCCATTCTGTGAAGGCTGGCTTAAGGTTTACGGAGCACAGGGCGTTTCAAAGGTCAGGTCGCTTATTTACGGAATGGAAGAGGTTATGAATGAAGCCGGAATAAGCACTATTTCAGAGATTTATGACGGAGACCCACCACATACACCGCAGGGAGCAATATCGCAGGCCTGGAGCGTCGGGGAGGTCCTGAGGATTATTGATTTGCTCGAAACAAAATATTCTAAGAAATAATACAGGTCAGATATGCGTGTTTTAATGTTCGGATGGGAATTTCCGCCGCATATATCGGGCGGTTTGGGTACTGCAAGTTATGGCCTGACAAAGGGAATGGCAACCTTCGGCGATCTGGAGGTTATTTTTGTGGTGCCAAAAGCCTGGGGTGATGAGGATCAGTCTATAGTCAGGCTTATAGGTGCAAATAAAGTCCCTGTTGCCTACAAAAAGGTTCATTACCAGGGCTTTAAGAAGGAAATTGAAAAAATTGAGGTTGAATCGCGGATTGTACCGTATACCGACCCTGATGATTTCTGGAGAATGACGCGGTCTGAAGTCTCAGGCTATAAGCTGATGGTGCATACGAACGACAACGGAACCGTCGACTTTTCAGGGAGGTATGATCAGAATCTCCTTGATGAAATAAACAAATATGCAATAGTGGCATCTGTAATTGCCACAGAAAATGACTTCGACATAATACATGCCCATGACTGGCTTGCCTATCCTGCAGGAATAGCCGCCATGGAGGCCTCCGGGAAACCACTTGTTATCCACGTTCATGCAACCGATTTCGACAGAAGCGGCGGCAATGTGAATCCTGATGTCTATCATATCGAGAAAAAGGGCATGGACGCTGCTTCAAAGATTATCACTGTCAGCAACCTTACCCGTGATATCGTAATTAACAAGTACAACATCAGCCCTGACAAGGTTGAAACAGTATATAATGCAGTTGAACCAGTATCACTGACCGGTGAAAGTTTTGTGCTGAAAGGCTTTGATGAAAAGGTTGTAACCTTCCTTGGCAGGATTACAATGCAGAAGGGACCGGAATATTTTATTGAAGCAGCTAAAAAGGTGCTTAAGGTCATGGACAATGTTCGTTTTGTTATGGCCGGCTCAGGCGACCTGATGGAAAGGATGATGAGACGGGCAGCAGCACTCAGGATCACCGACAGGTTCCATTTTACAGGCTTTCTAAGGGGTAGGGATGTGTTTACAATGCTTGAGATGAGCGATGTTTACATAATTCCCTCAGTGTCAGATCCTTTTGGCATTTCTCCTCTTGAGGCAATGCAATCAAATGTACA
>CAZEYY010000107.1:0-13108 GCA_964516485.1 uncultured Rikenellaceae bacterium | reverse complement strand
GCCATCCCTTCCTGATATTGTAGCGAGGTTTGGTTATAGACTTTTAATGCAAGCTCTTTGTTTTCCTTTTGAGTATTTAAAAGGTTATTTGCTGTTTGGTACTCTAGAAATGCATTATTATAGCCAATAGTCAAAAGGTCCTTTGTTTTAGCAATATCCTCGCGAAGTTGGGCCTGTTTTACCTGGCTCTGTTTAAGTTTATAGTAATTTACACCCGAGCTAAAAATTGGCATCGAGAAGCTAAAACCAAATGTGTTCATATTACTCCAGTCGTTGATTTTTGCTTCAGTATTATATGAGGAGTAGTTCAGCTTTCCAAAAGCAGCTAGAGTAGGGAGGAAGGTTGCTTTTGCAAGTTTAATCTGTTGCCCATAGATTTCATCCTGCTTAAGCATTGCTTGGTACGCTGAAACATTTTCAGCAGTGAAATTCATGGATGAATTTTTATTGACAAAATCATTTACCAAGTTGGTTGTGTCAATAACTAACATACTATCGCTAGGCATCCCGGCTAAAGCCTTAAGGTAGTTTAATTGAATATTTACCCCATTCTGTATGGTTTGACGTGTAACCTCAAGATTTGAAATGGTCACTTTTAATCGATTAACTTGACTCTCTTTAATCAAATCGTTTTTGTAGTTCAGCTCTGCTATTCGATGTATTTCTTTAAGGTTGTTTATCGATTTATCCACTGTTTGCAGTTGTAGCATCAAAGAACCGGCCTGATAGTAACCAGTTGCAACCTCAGCAATCACATCCTCTTCATTTTTCGTTTTTAGTATCGAATACAACTCCTGTGTTTTCCTGGTTGTTTTTAATCCGACCCAGTATGACTGGCTGTAAATCAGCTGAGTCACCTGTACGCCTGCGCTTGCAGTGTAAAGAGCGTCGAGATTTCCCAGCTGATTAAACAAACCTGATATGCTGTTGTTAATAGCCTGACGTTGTTCTGTAGTCGCGCTCTCGTTGATTAAGAGGTCTGTAATACCCTGTATCTGCTGATTTGCTGTAGCAGGTATTTCCACTTCCGGAAGCATCATTTTGCTGTAACTGGCTGATGCTTCAACCTGTGGCAATCCATGCCCGATAGCTTCCTGGCGTATATAATCTGCCTCCCTGCGCTGCAGTTCAGCTTTTTTAATATCACGGCTATGTTGCAGAGTATAGCTTACAAGTCCGGTCAGTGTTGTTTGCCCGGATGCTTCATGGCAAAACAATCCCAGACTGAAAGCTGAAATAAAGATCAAAGTGTTTCTTCTCATAAAAATTTATTAATAGTGTAACTCATTTTAATAAACCGACCGCGCGGTATCTTTTTAAGTAAAAAAAATAAAGGTCTATTTTTTGATATGTTTATAAAGTTCCCAGTATTGTCTTTCTATAATGTCAAGCGCAACACTCAGGGAAGCTCCCTTTATCATGTTCCTTCCTATTCCCGAGCCGATATTTAAAAACAGGGAAATTGTTGCTTCAGTATCTATATCGTCGCGTATTTCGCCATTTTTGATTGCCTGGCCGAGACTCTTTTCCCATTGGTCGACCTGGTTCTGATAGAACTCGGCACCTTTTTTTACAAAGTTCGGATAATAGCGCAGGGCAGCAATTGTTATCGTGAGGTAGTGCAGGGGTATATCAAGTTGTGAATTCGGTTTATTTATGAACAGTTTTGTCAGTTTTCCCTTATTCATGTCGATTGTATACTGTATGAATTCTTTAAGAGTAAGGAAAGCGACTGATGTGTCGGTATTTTCCATCATATATTTATCGACAACTTCTTTAAAGAGCTCTTCCTTGCTTAAATAATAATGGTACAGAGCGCCCTTTGTAAGACCTGCGGCTTTAATTATGCTGTTTATTGTAACTGCCTCTTAGTTGTTGTACAAGAACATGTTATACGCTGTTTTGAGGATCAGATCCTTTGTATCTTTCATAGTTAATAAAATACCTACCGTTCGGTATGCAAAGATACGCATGTTTTTTTAATACAAGCATTTTGGTGTTTTTTTTTGCAAATATTTTGAAGCGATAACGGAATTTGTTTCTGAATATTTTATTGGTTGCATTACAAAGAGATGCTTATTTTTGCCAGTTTTAATTTCAGATCTATGCAAAACCTGAACAATCAGTCTTCAGCAGCAATAGCCAGCGATATTGCTGAGAAAACAATATTTTCCATTTTATTTTCAATTAGTGTCTCTCATCTTCTTAACGATACTATTCAGTCACTTATCCCTTCAATATATCCTATAGTTAAAAGTTCCTTTAACCTTAGCTATTCTCAAATCGGTATCATTACACTTGTATTTCAGTTAACTGCATCAATTTTTCAGCCGCTGATCGGATTGTATACCGACCGGAAACCGCAACCTTATTCCCTGGTAGCCGGTATGGTATTTACACTCACCGGATTAATAATTCTTTCCCAGACAAAAAATTATGCTATGCTTTTAGTCTCGGTTGCAATAATCGGAACAGGATCGTCTGTTTTTCATCCTGAAGCATCGAAGGTTGCTTACATGGCCTCGGGTGGCAGGAGGGGGCTTGCTCAATCCATTTTCCAGGTGGGTGGCAATCTCGGAGGATCACTGGGTCCGGTACTTGCCGCAATAATAATAGTTCCTTTCGGGCAGTCGAGTATCCTTTGGTTTTCTATACTTGCGCTGCTTGCTATTATAGTGCTTCTGAAGGTTGGAAGCTGGTATACTCATCATATTAACATGACCCGTGGAAAAGTCGCTGAAATTACAATCGGACACGGTATGCCGAAAGCAAAAATCTTCTGGTCCGTGTTGATTTTGCTTGTCCTTATTTTTTCAAAATATTTCTATATGGCATCGATCACAAGTTATTTTACTTTTTACCTTATAGATAAGTTCAATGTGTCGATACAGGCTTCCCAGGTACATCTCTTCCTGTTTCTTTTTGCAGTTGCATCCGGAACTCTTCTGGGAGGACCCATTGGTGACCGTGTGGGACGAAAGTATGTTATCTGGTTCTCAATTCTCGGAGTGGCACCCTTTACTTTACTGTTACCTTACGTGAGCCTTTTCTGGACCACTGTACTAAGTTTAATTATTGGTTTTATCCTTGCCTCTGCCTTTTCTGCTATCCTGGTTTATGCACAGGAGCTTATTCCGGGCAAGATAGGAATGATTTCAGGTTTATTCTTTGGTTTTGCCTTTGGCATGGGAGGCCTGGGATCGGCATTGCTCGGAATGCTGGCTGACAAAACGAGCATCGACTATGTTTACCATGTTTGTTCTTTCCTGCCGCTTATCGGTATACTCACAGTTTTCCTGCCTGATATCGGGAGAAAAAGGAGATAAATATCTGAAAACAAACATTTACCAGGAGTTTTAGCCTTTACAATTTGCTCAGGATGTGTGTTTTAGAAGGTTCGAGTCAGATTGGAGGAGCCATTCCTTCTCCTCTCTCTGCCGGGGTTAATTTACCATCTCTATCCGTTTGTAGATATCTGTCATCATTCAGATTATAATTTAGAATATTGGACCGGCCAAAGGTGGTCAAGGTTACCGGCTTCCGCATTTAATGAAGATATTTTTTAAGCTGTGATCCGTAATCTTTAAGTACTGTCCGGGTGGAGTCAATTCCGTACTTGTCGGTGTACTCCTTGTTTATCCATGCTCCAAAAGTGGTCATGGAATAGAATCCCAGGCTGTTGTAAAGCTTTATGTCTGCCAGACAATTTTCAGCATTCCATGGAATTTCTGTCAGGTTTTCCCTTTTCCATCCTGAGAACCTGGATACATCAAGCCAGTATTCAAGGACATGAGCCGAGTTTTTTGGAAACACTTCAAGATTGTTCCTGAGGTTCGTAAGATGATCTTCGGGGATCGGCTTCGTCAGGTCGCGGTCAATTGGAGCATACTCAAGAAATATTCCATTTTCGGGCTTTACTCTGGCAGGCGCTTCATAGGTGTTATTATACGCAAGATGGGCAAGAGTAGCGGATGGATTTACTTTCCTCAGCATTTTCAGTAACCTGTTCTCATAAATCAATGCCTGCTCAGAGGGAGTGTATTTGCTGCAATTTTCACAATTACAATACGCATCAGTAACATCATCAGTCCAGAAGAAGTATCTGTCCGTTGAAGGCTTCATCCACTTTGCTATATCAATGATGCTTTTCTCAATCGCTTCATAAGCTCCTTCCGAAGTAAAGCACATATTAAATTTTCTCTGCCTCGCTCCATCCTTGTCCATCCTGAAATATTCAGGATGTATATCAAATAACTCTCTTGGCAGCAACTCCTCCAAAGCATGAGTTTCAAATTCATAATCTATCTTTTGCCTGTCACACTCTTCCAGAAGTTTTTTCCCTTCGCTGCTTTCGACAAACGCTTTAAGAAATTGCAGGTTTTCATCTCCATTTGCATGAATCCCTAACAGGTTCAAATCAGAACTTTTCAAGAAATTGATCCATGTATCTGACCCCAACGAAGTTATATCAGTCGGGTAAACGACTATGCCTCTTCTGCAATTGTTCTCAGTGTTAATGCTCTTGCAGCCTGAAACTAAGAGAATGAGCAGGTATATGAAAGCCAGTGAGAATATCTTCTTCATGATAAATTTATTTTTATATTAATGTTCATTTCACATATTTGGCAAGAGCAGAAATACAATCTGATAAAAGAGTATTTTTCGAAATAGGACGAAGCTGCATTTTCTCAAAATTACTTAATCTATATTATTATTTAGAAAATAGTTCAAAACTGAACAGGAATGTGAAAACCGGAAGCATCGATCACCCACATCCGGATAATATAATGACAGGTTATCCGTCAAAGTTTTTGCCGGAGATAGAAGAAAACACATTCAGCCATTTCAGCTGTTTGCGTTTTTGTTTTTATTTCCTGCATTACAAATTGATGTTTATTTTTGCCAGTTCTAATTTAAGAACTATGCATAACCAAAACAAACAGACTTCAGTATTGGCAAGCGAAACTGCAGAGAAAACCATATTTCCCATTTTGTTGTCCATAAGCGTTTCTCACCTTCTTAACGATACCATTCAGTCACTTATCCCTTCCATATATCCGATAGTTAAAGATTCTTTTAACCTTACCTTCTCACAAATAGGGATCATTACCCTGGTATTTCAGTTAACTGCCTCAATTTTTCAGCCACTTATAGGATTTTATACCGATCGGAAACCACAACCTTATTCTCTTGTTGCCGGAATGGTTTTTACACTCACGGGGTTATTCATTCTTTCTCAGACAAAAAGTTATGCTTTACTTTTAGTCTCGGTTGCTGTAATCGGAACAGGATCGTCTGTTTTTCATCCTGAAGCATCGAAGGTTGCCTATATGGCTTCGGGTGGCAGGAGAGGGCTTGCTCAATCCATTTTCCAGGTAGGTGGCAATCTGGGAGGATCACTTGGTCCGGTACTTGCCGCAATTATTATAGTTCCTTTCGGGCAATCGAGTATCCTCTGGTTTTCTGTTCTTGCTCTGCTTGCAATTATAGTGCTTCTGAAGGTTGGAAGCTGGTATACTCATCATATTAACAGGACACGTGGGAAAGTCTCAGAAATTTCACTCGGACACAGTATGACAAAAGCAAAGATCTTCTGGTCTGTGTTGATTTTGCTTGTCCTTATTTTTTCAAAATATTTCTATATGGCATCGATCACTAGTTATTATACTTTTTACCTGATGAATAAATTCAATGTGTCAATTCAGGCTTCGCAGGTACATCTCTTCCTGTTTCTTTTTGCTGTAGCTGCTGGAACACTCCTTGGCGGACCCATTGGTGACAGAGTGGGACGAAAGTATGTTATCTGGTTCTCTATTCTCGGTGTTGCACCCTTTACTTTGTTGCTGCCTTATGTCAACCTGTTCTGGACTACTGTACTAAGTTTAATTATTGGCGTGATACTTGCCTCTGCATTTTCAGCGATCCTGGTATATGCACAGGAGCTTATTCCGGGCAAGATAGGAATGATTTCAGGCTTATTCTTTGGTTTTGCCTTTGGCATGGGAGGCCTGGGTTCTGCTTTGCTCGGCATGCTGGCTGATAAAACCAGCATCGATTATGTTTACCATGTATGTTCATTCCTGCCGCTTATCGGTATACTCACAGTTTTCCTGCCGGATATCGGAAGAAAAAGAAGATAAATACCTGAAATAAATAATTCCTGACGGCTTTAACCTTGCAAATGCCGGCCAGTCTGACCACATTTTGTCTGTCGGATGACTTTAAATGTATAATACCAGATTTCAAATCATTATGTCTTTTCAGCAGTGGTCAACCTGTTCTCGCAAAAACTGGTCAATGACACCGGACTTTGCATGAAGGAAACAATTGGGAAAAATAATTATATACTAATATGTAGAACAAATAAAATTTTATTTATATTTGCTCTACAAAATAGAAACAAATAATGGAAACACATTTAGGGAATTTTGAAGAAATCATTCTGTTAATGGTAGGTATTCTGGGAGAAGATGCTTATGCTTTTAAAATAGCAGAGGAAGTTGAAGTGCAGACAGGCAGGCCAGTATCAATCGGAGCAGTACATTCAACACTTAGCAGATTGGAGGAGAAAGGATTTCTTACTTCACAGTTTGGTAAACCTTCACTTGAACGAGGGGGAAGGAGAAAACGTATTTACACTATTACAGCTGTCGGAAGACGTGCACTTGCTGCTTCACGTGATTTGAAACAATCTCTTTGGGATAAATATCCGGATGTTGCAGTGAATTTTATTTTCAATAGTAAACTAAGCCTTAGCTGAAATTGAAAGTCCACAAACCACCGGAATTAGCCCAAAAAATACTTCTAATCTTTCTTAGAGAGGAAATCTCTGAAGAAGTACAGGGTGATCTGGAGGAGGAGTATTATTCAAATCTCAAAAAATCTTCTCCATTCTGGTCAGGGTTTAATTATTGGTACCAGGTATTTAATTACCTCAGACCTTTTGCAATTAAAAGATTTAAATCACAACATTCAAATTATATGTCGATATATAAACATAATATAAAAATAAGCTGGAGGAGTCTTATTAAACAGAAGATCTTTTCATCTATTAAAATAGGAGGTTTTGCTACAGGTATTGCAGCGGCACTTCTGATTGGATTATTTATCAGGTATTCACTTAGTTTTGATAAACATTACCCAGACTCTGATTTGCTATTCAGAGTTATAGGTGAATACGATGAATCCGGAACTGCAAGAAGTTCATATTACCCTGCTGCGCTTACGAGCTTACTTAAGAATGATTTCCCGGAAATTGAAATTTCAGGCAGGTTAATGGGGAATGAATTGATTGGTCTGGGGGGCATGATGATTCGAAAGCCTGAAGAAATTAAAAGTATTTATGAGAATGGATTTATCTTTATTGACCAGGGACTCCTGGATATTCTGAAGCCGGTGTTTGTCAATGGTATTCCGGGGAAGGTTCTTGATGAACCTTTTTCAATTGCAATTTCGAAAAGTAAAGCAGACAGGTACTTCCCTGGAGAAAATCCTGTTGGTAAAACAATCGTTCTGAATAATGATCAAAAGCAAATATTTACAATAAAGGGGGTTTTCGAGGATTTTCCCAAAGCCTCATTCTTTCAGTATGATTTTCTTCTGACACTGGCAGGAACAGAATTTTGGACAGGAGACAATATTACCTGGAATAAAAATATCCATCAGACATTCATTAGAGTATTACCTGGAACTAACACGACATCGCTAGCCTCAAAGATTACGAAGGATATTGCGACAACATATATGTTAACAAGTATGAGAAAATCAGGTATGATTAATGCTGATGAGATCATAAAGAACTTTTCGTTTAAATTACAGCCTGTCTCTGAAATATATCTGAAATCAAAAGGTATCAACGATGGACTAAACCATGGAGATATACGCTTCGTTTACATTTTTGGAGGTGTGGCAATTTTTATTCTTATTATCGCTTGCATAAATTTCATTAATCTTTCCACCGCCCGGTCGGCAAACAGGTCAAAAGAGATAGGATTAAGAAAAGTGGTGGGTTCGTACAGAAGTGACCTTATCGGTCAGTTTCTTGTAGAATCTGCAATGTTCAGCCTCTTATCATTTTTCCTTGCTCTTATTATTTCCCAATCTCTTCTTCCATATTTTAATAATTTAGTAAATCTGCCACTGGAGCTTCCATGGAAGGAATGGTGGTTTTTTCCTTTGCTTGTTGTATCATCATTAATTATAGGGATTATTGCCGGTTCTTACCCAGCATTGTATCTGTCAGGTTTCAGGCCGATCAGTATGCTCAGGGGAAATATTTCGCAGGGTTCCGGTACTACTGGAATCAGGAGAATCCTTGTTGTCTTTCAGTTCACAATATCATTTATTTTGATAATTGGAACAACTATCATTTATAATCAATTAGACTTTATGCTGAAAAAGGATATCGGATTTAAGAAAGAACAAGTAATCCAGATTAACGGCACTGACATTATCAAAAACCAGTTGCCTGCTTTTAAAAAAGAACTTCTACAATTACCAAATATTCTATCGGTCTCAGCAAGCAATTATTTGCCCATTTCAGGAGGCAGGAGAAACGGAAATATGTTCTGGAATGAAGGCAGGAAAGAAGTTGACAAACCTGTAGAAGGACAAATCTGGGATGTTGATGCAGATTATATCAGAACAATGGAGATGGAAATCATTTACGGCAGAGATTTTGAAACAGAAATGCCAAGTGATTCCCAATCGGTTATAATCAACCAGGCAATGGCCAGAGAATTAGGCCTGGAAAATCCAATCGGAAAGCAGATCACCACTACCTGGAAGAGTATGAGAATAATTGGTGTAGTCAAAGATTTTAATTATGAATCCATGACGAGAAATATCGGAGCTTTGTGCCTTGTATTGGGAAACAGTCCTGGTGTTGTATCGGTCAGGTATAATATGTCCGATATAACCGGAGTAATAAAATCAATAAATGAATTATGGGATCAGTTCTGCCCGAATGATCCAATCAGATATTCTTTTCTGGATGAAGGATTTATTAAGATGTATTCCGATGTAAAACGTACCGGACGAATAATCATGAGTTTTGCAATACTCACCGTAATTATAGCATGCCTGGGATTATTTGCGCTATCCTCCTATAGTGTGGAACAAAGAAGGAAGGAGGTTAGTATACGTTTGGTAATGGGTGCATCCTTCAATAATATCTACAGGATATTAACCAGAGATTTTATAGCCCTGATTTTGATTTCATTGGTAATTGCCATCCCGTTAGCTTGGTACCTGATGAACAGGTGGATAGAGAATTTTGCATATAGGATACATATAACATGGGTGACTTTCCTGTTTGCAGGAGTTTTCGGGACATTGATAGCGTTACTTACAATCAGTTATCAGGCTATTAAAGCTGCTTATACTAATCCTGTTGATAATATTAAATAGACTTAAAGAAGTCAATGTTTGTTTCTCTTAGATGTAAATTTCATGGTAAATTGAAATGGTTTAAGTGTAACAGTAAAACTTTAATATAATTGATAAAAATACGGAAAAAGAATGTCGAGGGGTGTCATATCAGATTAATATAATCCCTATTTGCTATTCGTAACCTTACTTGTACCCCTAATACTGATTTTCCTACCCCCTATTAAAGATTTAAGCTTATGTTACCACAATATCCCGACCTAGAATATATAGGGAACTTGGGAATGGAGATTTCTCATCAATATGCTGACTTTGTCAAAAGATAATTCAACGTCAGGTGAGATACCCGCCCTCCTGATAGTATTCATATTAGACTTTTATTTGGTTGTTGAATTAGCTTACATACTTAATAATGAATTTGGAGTAGAAATGAAGAGTTGAAATTTGAACATCCGCATTCATTCTGAACGTTTAAATTTAAATGCAAATCCACGAAAACCTGGCGTAATCCTAGCGAAAAAAAAGGGTCCGGCCGGGATCAGGGTCGAGCTTTAAGAAACTGCCCTGTGGACTATTTTAGCGAAGGAGCCAGTCTGCCGCGGTGGCTCGATTCCAGCGACCTCCTGAAATTATTTCTGTTTTTGGTTGTTTCATGTATGGAATTGTGCTTAATTTTAGAAATAAAAAGGAGGGAAATGAAATTAAATTTAAACTTTTTATCAGGAAAGATTACTACACTCATAGTGATTGTTCTGTCTTTCCTGGTTTATAGTTGTTCATGTCAGAAAGAAAAGGATTATCTGTCAATTGGATTTGGCAAAGCCAATCTTACAAAAGCCGGAATTTACGAGGATCCTGTCGGCAATAATCAGGACATCAGGAATGGGGATAAGTACAAATACGAAGATAAGTTTGCTATTTCTGACCGGGTTGAGGGACGCTGGCACCCTGGTTCAGGGGGTGTTCGCCATATTGCTGATTCAATTTATGTTTCTGCCATGTATGGTGAAGACATAAAGGGTCCCTGGGCAATAATAGCAATAGACGAAACGGAGATTGACTATAAATTGTTAGATATTTTGGAGGACCCTTTAATTAATCAATTAAGAATTCCTAAAGAAAGACTCGTTTTTCTGCCTTCACATTGTCATTCCCTTCCCAAAATGGATCCTGTTGAATATCAAAAAGCTGTTTTCGATGCAGTTAAAAAAGCAAGGAATAACAGGACTGAAACAGAGATTGCCTCATTTGATTCTGAAATAGATGGCAAAAGATATGTCATCAACCGCAGGATAGATGTCGAAGGGGTTGGTTCACATACAGTTATGTTCAATGATGGCTGTGTTGTAAATGATGACTACCTTGATGCTACAGAGAATATCAGTGACTGGTTAAAAAACCTGGTACCGGATACCTCTGCATTTTCAGATCCTGGTAAAAAATATATTGCCAGGGGAGAGGTTGATAATAGTTTACAGGCATTATTCTTCCGCGATAAGAAGTCAGGTAAAATGAAGGGGAGTTTTATACGCTTTGCCGCTCATGCTGTCATTACATCAGCAAAGGTTGTAAATGGCGATGTATCTGCTGATTATCCGGGGTATCTGAAACGGAAAATAGAAAATGACCTTGGTGGCATAGTATTATTTGGGCAGGGGGCCAGTGGTGATCTGCGCCCGCTTAATAAAGAGTATTCTCATGAGTTTGCAAAAAAATACGGGGAGAACCTTGCCAGTAAGATAATTCAGTCATTTCAGGAATTAAACTGGCAACCTCTGACTAAACTCGTTTTTCATACAAAAGCTATTATACTTCCTTTAAGGGATAGTATATTCTTTTCCGAAGATGGGATGAAAGAAGAAATGAGCAAAATCGAGGTTCTTTACGATAAGGAAACAAATCCACAAAAGAAAAGGATACTCCAGGATAAATTCTGGGGAGTGTACCGTACCCCGGAGGTACATGGCATGGTTCGACCGGCATGGAGAGAAAAGAAGCAAATCGACATGAACCTGTGCGCCCTTCAGATAAATGACAAGGTTATTATGGCTGCCCTGGGGGAATTGTTTACGCGGACAGGGAAACAAATGATAGAGCCTTTTAGTGATAAAAAGCCTTTGCTTGTTACTGTAGCCAACGAGTGCATTTCTTATGTTCCAACAGATGAAGAACGGGAGAAAGGGGGTTATGAACCAGCTGTTTCAATCGTTGCCTCAGGAACATCTGACACATTAATTCATTCGGCTCATAAATTATTATCAGCAATTTATGGAAGACCTCTGGAAATTAAAAAGGAATATTGCGGAATAAGCGATTCTGAAATTTCCAAAAATAAGATAAATCGAAAATCAGTACTTCAGGGAGAAATCAGCGGGATCAATACTTATTATCTTGAACTGTATAAGGGTAGTCCTTACCTTATTAAACCAGAACAAAATTCTGCCAGCTTATACCTGATAACACATGGGAAGGGAATTATTAAACAAGGAGCCAGGCAATTTGAGGTAAATGGTCTCAATCTGTTTGTACCTTCAATCGAAGAAGGGGCTGCTATTCTTGCAGACACAGGAGACTTTGGGATGCTTGAAATCGTTATCAGGTTAACTTCTTCTGAATATCAATTACTTAAACAAAATAAATTACCCTATTTTGTTGATTATACGCAATGCAGGCAATACAGAGAGGCAATAAAAAGTGAAAAGACTATTAGCCGCATGATTTTGCCCGAGGACATAATACCCCGGTTTTGTATGGGATCAGTCGAGACCTCCGGCCCCGATAAGGTAGGTGCACACTCACACCCCATGCTTGAACAACTCTTTTACGGGCTGAAAAGTAATGATTGCATTGTAGAAGCGGATGGAATAAAGACTGCCTTTGAAGACAATATCATGCTGCATATCCCTTTAGGATCGCGGCACGGAGTGTACGTAGAAGAGGGAAAACTCCTGAATTATATCTGGATGGATCTTTTCCGGTCCCAGGAAGACATGGGATACATCAAGGAAAACCATATTATGAAGGATAAGTAAATATATAAATGTCCGTTTTCCCGACGGAATGTGGTCAACACGACCGGCTTGTACAAACAGGTGTTCGGTTGCTCTATTAATGTTATATGTTAGAATATCCATATCAGGATAAATTAAAATTGGTTATTAATCAAACTCATTGTAAATTTAATAGTCATTTATATCGATCTGGCATTAAATAATTTATGATTAGAGCTATTATTATATAAGGCAAAGTAATTAACAAACAAGAGTTTACAGGTAGTAATACAGAGAAGCAAATGCCTAGGAACAGTAAATAACTCCTGTGATTGTTTTTTTGAAGTTTGTTTTTGAAAAGTCAGTACTGGATTGCATAAGGGGAAGTAAGTAAACTTGCAAAAGTAGAAGATGGGAAGTCTTGTACGAAGTTATTAAGAATGTTCAACTTAACAGACTGCTTAACACAGGAAGAATCATGATTGAGAAGGGAGGGAAGAGCGGTCCATAGTTAAATATTATGTAAAGAGGTAATTCTCAAAAAATAATAAACATTCAAGTTATGAAAAAGCTTTATTTAATAACGGTTATTCTTCTTATTGCAAGGTTTTGTCCGGCACAGCAATCCTCCTTTGTAGTTAACAGCTCGGAGTACTTTGAAAACGGTGGGGTGAATGTAATGGTTTTCCAGGATTTTTATCCTGTAGGTCATCAGGGAGGAGTCAGCATAA
>CAZEYY010000106.1:3067-13175 GCA_964516485.1 uncultured Rikenellaceae bacterium | reverse complement strand
CCTGTAGTTGATTTTTGTAGATAGCTGATAATGAGAAATATCTGGAAAATCTTTACCTATTCTCTGATAGGTATAGTGAGCCTTACTGTAATATTGCTATTTGCAGCAGCCAATAAATGGTTAACTGTTTCTTCCTCTTTACTTCTCATATTCAGACTATTAAGTCTCTTTTTGCTTCTGGTGTACGCCATCAGGAAAAAAACGCTTACTACCTGGATACTTGTTTCCATGGTACTGGGAGCAGAATTTGGTTACGACCTTCCTGGCATAGGGAGAAACCTTAAAGTGCTGAGCGACATATTCCTTAGGATGGTTAAGACAATTATCGCCCCGCTCTTATTTGCAACTCTCGTTGTTGGTATTGCCGGACATGCTGATATCAAGCAGATTGGCAGAATGGGCTGGAAATCACTGCTTTACTTTGAAGTAGTGTCAACAATAGCCTTGTTCATAGGCTTATTTGCAATTAATGTAAGTAAGGCCGGGGTGGGAATTGTCCTGCCGCCAAATCCTGATGTGCCTGCTGTGGAAAGCATTAAAGCACAAAGCACAAGTGACTTTATCCTGCATATCTTTCCCGAGAACTTTGCCAAGGCAATTTATGAAGGTCAGATACTCCAGATTGTTGTATTCAGTATAATCTTCGGGATAGCTGTCGCAATGCTTAAGGATAAGTACAGGCAGCCAATGATCCGTTTCTCTGAAAGTCTTGCCGAGACAATGTTCAAGTTCACAAACATAGTCATGTATTTTGCACCGGTAGCTGTATTTGCTGCAATTGCATATACAATAGGGCACATGGGCCTTGATATTCTGTTTAATCTTTTCAAACTTCTTGCCACTCTGTATGCTGCCCTGATTATATTCCTTCTCTTTGTATTATTGCCTGTTGCTCTTATTTTCAGAATCCCGGTAAAGCAGTTCATAAAAGCAGTATCAGAGCCTGCAACAATTGCATTCGCAACATCAAATTCAGAATCAGCCCTGCCATCAGCGATGGAATCCATGGAGAAATTCGGGATTCCACGGAAAATTGTAGCCTTTGTTATACCAACAGGTTACAGCTTCAACCTTGATGGAACTACTTTATACCTCTCACTGGCAACAATCTTTGTTTCACAGGCTGCAGGAATTGACCTTCCTTTTGAAAAACAGCTTATTATCTGCCTGACTCTAATGCTTACAAGCAAGGGAGTGGCAGGAGTATCACGAGCTTCTCTAGTTATTTTACTGGGCACGGCTGTAAGCTTTGGGCTTCCTGTGGAACCAATATTTATTATTCTGGGCATTGACGTACTTATGGATATGGCCAGAACCTCTGTGAATGTAATTGGTAATTGCCTTGCCACAGCTGTTATTGCCCGCTCTGAAAAAGAATTCGATGATTCTGTTGCTTCAGCCTTTAAGCCCGAATAAAAACAATTAACTTATAGTATACTTTCTTTAAGACAAGATACTGCGTGCCTTATCATAAAACAGGGCAGCAGGGCTATTCTGTTTAACCCGTCCAGGATTGAATATTCCAGACAGTAATGTATAATATGCCGGAATAATCAATTCTGAGAAATTCCCCTTATTCAGCTCCAGGAGATTATTTGATGTACATGAAAAATATTCTGTCTGATAGGACAGGAGCAGGCGCTTTACAATTGTAAACATGACTGATGTAACCGGAATTCACAACTCTCAATAAGAAAAATATTACTTTACAGTTTACAACTGTAATTATTTGCCGATAACATTTATATGCTTCATAAAATACATAAAATCAATAAATTATGTTTAATTATCTGAATATGAAATCCCAATAAACAGGATATAGAGCCTTAATATAATGCATAATTGCTTAGAAAACATGGTTAATAAACATATAACCAGCATATTGTGAGCCTAAAATCAAGTATTACTGCAGATAAATTTATATTATAATATACTGTTATTAAGCTATATACATAAATTATCTGTCAACTGAATACTGAGTTTTATTTCATATAATTACATGTGTAATATTAAAAAATTACAGATGTAATTCAATAAATATTTACATTTGTGAAATACGATTTTTTTATGAAAGAAAGGATTCTGGAATTCTTAAAAGCAGAAAATAAATCCTCTGCCCAGTTTGCTGAAGAAATTGGTGTGCAGCCTTCAGGAATTTCACATATTTTGTCAGGAAGAAATAATCCAAGCCTTGATTTTGTTCTGAAAATGCTTGATAAATACAAATACCTTTCCACGGAATGGCTGTTATTTGGACGCGGCCAGATGTACAGTTCAAATCAAAACGCAGATCTCTTTAATGATAACAGCCGTAATGATACCTCAGAAATGAAAATCTTGACAAATGTTCCATCAAATACTGACTTAATTCCTGATAATGATAATGTTATCAAAAAATATGATCAAACAAAGACTACCGGTGTTGTAAAAATAGTCTGGTTTTATGCCAACAATACTTTCAGGGAATTCCTTCCTGAGAAATAATCGCTTTGAATTGTTAAAAAGTATCTTAAATAAGGAAGATCTTTTTAAACAGATTCTCCTTAACTAGCAGTATATTTGTTTCAAAGAACCTGTTATGGGAAAGAGAGCTGAAAATCTTAAAGTTATTGATAATAAGCTTTTAACTGAAGATTTTTGCATTCTTGAACTTAAATCTGAACTGGGTCTTCCGGCTTTGCTGCCGGGCCAGTTTGTCCAGGTGAAAGTTGAAGGTTCTCCTGAGACTTTTTTACGACGGCCGGTTTCTGTTCATGATGTTGACTATTCTGAAAATAAGCTTAGTCTGCTGATTCAGGTACTTGGCAAGGGCACTGAGACACTTTATAGGTTGAATAAAGGTGACAGTCTTAATCTGCTTTATCCTCTTGGCAATTCTTTTTCAGATCCCTTACAGGGAGAATCGGTGCTGCTGGTAGGAGGAGGAACAGGAATTGCTCCATTATTATTTCTGGGCAAATATCTGAAGAAGAAAGGTTTAACGCCAGTCTTTCTGCTGGGATTCAGAAACCGTTCCAGAGTAATACTTACAGAAGAGTTTAATTCATTGGGTGATGTTCATATAACTACTGAGGATGGCTCTGTAGGCGAAAAAGGCTATGTTACAGATCATTCTGTACTTTCTAAGATCATTTTTAACAGAATTTATTGCTGTGGGCCTGATGCAATGATGCATGCCGTAGCAGGATTTTGCAAACATAATAATATTAATTGCGAAGTATCACTCGAGAATCTTATGGCCTGCGGCTTTGGTATTTGCCTGTGCTGCATAGCTGAAACTACGAGAGGAAATTTGTGTACATGCACTGATGGACCTGTATTTAATACTAAAGACCTAAAATGGTGAATCTTTCTGTTAATATAGGAGAGCTTAGGTTTAAAAATCCGGTACTTACTGCTTCAGGTACCTGCGGCTATGGTCCTGAACTGGAAGATTTTTTCGATGTTTCATCTCTTGGTGGAATTTTCGTGAAAGGCACTACCCTGGAACCACGTGAGGGAAACCAGTATCCCCGAATGGCGGAAACTCCTTCAGGAATGCTTAATGCCGTTGGTTTACAGAACAAGGGAATTGAGCATTTTGAAAAGCATATCTACCCTGTAATTGCAAAATATAATACACATGTTATTATAAATGTTAACGGCAATACAATTGATGACTATGTAGCTCTTTCAGAAAGGATTAATAAGCTCGATAAAGTACCAGCAATTGAACTGAATATTTCATGCCCAAATGTTAAACGGGGAGGAATGATCTTCGGAACAAATCCTGATTCCGCAAGGGATGTAACCCGTGCAGTAAGGGCTGTTTATAAAAAGAAACTTATAGTTAAGCTTTCTCCCAATGTGACAAGCATTGTTGATTTTGCACGTATTGCAGAGGAGGAAGGTGCTGATTCAGTATCACTTATAAATACACTGCTTGGTATGGCAGTTGATATTAACAGAATGCAACCTTCTTTGTCTACTGTTACAGGAGGATTGTCAGGTCCGGCTATTAAACCTGTTGCATTAAGGATGGTATGGCAGGTTTCACGGGCTGTGAAAATCCCGGTAATAGGAATGGGAGGAATAATGACAGCATCGGATGCCATTGAGTTCTTTCTCGCAGGAGCCACTGCTGTCCAGATAGGAACAGCCACTTTCATCGACCCTATGGCCCCTGTCAGAATTCTTGAAGGAATCGAAAAATACCTTGCTGACAAGCATTTCTCGGATATTTCTGAGATAATTGGTTTTCTGAACAGGAAATAATTAGAAGTTTACTAAATATTGCAGAAAGAAACTTTAAAATTTCTTAATTGCTTGTTATTTTTATAATAAATCCTTTAAATTTGTAAGCTTTTAATTAGTAATTATAAATATTATTAAAAATCACATTTATGTCTGAAGGTAATCAGGTCGATAATCTCGACAGAAAAATACTTGATATTATCACTAAAAATGCAAGGATTCCTTACCTGGAAGTTGCAAGGGAGTGTGGAGTTTCAGGTGCGGCAATACATCAAAGAGTACAGCGTTTAATAAGGATCGGTGTTATTAAAGGTTCTGAATTTAAGGTTGATCCGGTAATGGTAGGTTTTAAAACCTGTGCCTATATCGGTATCTTTCTCGATCATCCCGGTCATTTCAGGGAGGTCATAACCAAATTCAGGGACATCCCCGAAATAATTGAATGTCATTATACAACAGGTAACTATTCACTGTTTATTAAGGTCTATACACGTGATAATGAGCACCTGAGGATGATTTTGACTGATACAATTCAGAATATTCCGGGTATTGTCAGGACTGAAACCCTTATATCGCTTGAAGAATCAATTAACAGACAGATACCAGTCTTATCTCATTAAAATTCAATATATTGAATAAAAAAGGACATTCAGATGAATGTCCTTTTTTATTTTTGTGATCCAGCTGGGGCTCGAACCCAGGACCCCATCCTTAAAAGGGATGTGCTCTACCAGCTGAGCTACTGAATCCTCCTTTATTTTTGCGAGTGCAAATGTAAATTAAATTTCATTTACATCAAAATTACTAGTCAAAATTATTTTATAAAAAGTTGTTTCTGTTTCTGCTTATTCACTTATTGATTATTTTTATGCTGTAATAACAGTTTTTAAGTGAAGTTTTTAAGATGATGAAAGACAGATTTAAAGACAAGGTTGTTATAGTCACCGGAGCCTCATCGGGTATAGGAGAGGCAATCGCCAGGGAATTTGCAAAATTAAACAGCAAGGTTGTACTGGCAGCCCGCTCAGTTGAAAGAATGAGCAAAATTGCCGGCGAAATCAATCTCTCAGGAGGAACGGCAATCTTTATCAGAACTGATGTAAGCATAGAGGAAGACTGCAGGAATCTTATTGAAAAGACTATATCCAGTTTTGGGAGAATAGATATTCTGGTTAATAATGCCGGCATTTCAATGAGGGCCGGATTTGCTGCTGTAGAACTAAGCGTTCTGAAGCGACTCATGGATGTTAATTTCTGGGGTACAGTTTATTGCACTAAATATGCCTTACCCTGGTTGCTTGAGACAAAAGGCTCTCTGATAGGAATTACTTCTGTTGCTGGTTTTCACGGACTGCCCGGCAGGACGGGTTATTCAGCCTCAAAATTTGCGGTTCACGGTTTTCTTGAGACAATACGTATTGAAAATCTTAAAAAGGGATTGCATGTAATGATAATAGCTCCCGGATTTACAAGGAGCGAGATCAGGAAGCATGCCCTGCTTGCTGATGGTTCCGAACAGGGTGAATCACCAAGGAATGAGGCGGGTATGACGACTCCTGAATATGTTGCAAAATGGGTAGTTAAGGGCATTATACTGAAAAAACGGAACAAGCTTTTAACATGGGAAGCCAGGTTTACTGCGCTTTTTCAGAGAATACTGCCTACTGTTGTCGACTGGGCTTACTATAAGGAAATGTCGAGAGAACCTGATTCTCCTGTTAAATAGTTGCCTTTTTTTTTTCTTTTCTGGTATTTTCTGCTGATTTTCTGTAATGAAATTCGTTTATAATCGTCATGCAGTAAAACAACACTAATAACTACTGCTATGAAAAGAACTTTGCTTGTTTCACTTATGATCTTCACCTGTTTTAATGCCTGGTCTCAGAAAAGCATTGAGAAAATATTTGACAAATATTCTTCCATGGATGGCTTTGTTACTGTATCTATGAGTGGAAATCTTCTAAAATTTTCATCCTGTGAAGATGATAATGAGTCTATGCCATCTGATATCTCAGCAATAAGAATCATTGCCAGAGAAAACAAATCTTATAATGACAGGGACTTCATTGAAACAGTAATGGAATCTGTCAAATATAATGATTATGAGGAGTTTGTAAAGATAAAAAACAGTAAGAATGATGTAAGGATTTTTGTTATGACCAGTGGGAAATCAATTACTGAATTGCTGCTTGTTGCCGCAGGAGAGGACAATGCCCTGATACAGCTTAAGGGAAATATAACTTTCAAGGAAGCCAGGAGATTGTCAGAAGATATAAAGTCGGAAAAACTGCACATGACAGGCTATAGTTCAGGCGAGTAAAATTTCCGCTTATCTTTAACAGATCATACATCTTCCGATACTTATGGACCAGGAAAAATTTACAAGCCTAGTACAACGAGCCAGTGGCAGGATGTATGGTTATGCATACAGGATACTCAGAAATCAGCAGGGGGCCGAGGATATTGTGCAGGAAGTATTTCTCAAGCTGTGGAAAATGAAGACAAAACTGGATGAATATTCAAGTGTTGAAGCGCTGGCAATTACAATGATCAGGAATCAATGTATCGATCTCCTAAGGAAGCCTAAGATGGAGCATGATACAGATATTTCAAAAATGCTTTTTAATGTAAGCGGGGAGTTGTCACCTTATGATACAATGGTCAACAGCGAGAATGGAAGAATGTTGAAAGAAATAATAGACAGGCTTCCTGAACATCTCCGCACACTTGTCAGAATGCATGATATGGATGGCATTCCGTATGAAGAAATTGCAGAGAAAGAGGGTATGAATATCAATACAATAAGAGTAAGTATTTCAAGAGCACGTAAATTAATCAGGGATGAATTCACAAGTAACAAATATGGAAACAGAAGAGATTAAACGGCTTACAGAAAGATTTTATGCAGGAGAGACAACTGAGCAGGAAGAAAAACTGTTAATGGCACTTTTCAGTGGCAATAATTGCCCTGAAGGTTTTGAAGCTGAACAGGAATATATCCGTTACTGCCTGGAAAACACTAAGATAAAGGGTCCTTCAGATGGATTTGCCAATAAAATTATCGATACAGTTATTACAGCAGATAAAGGAAGTGAATCGAGGATGTTTCCGGGTAAGCTGATTTACTTCATTTCTGCTGCGGCTGCATCAGTAATACTTTTCTTCTCCGTCTACTTCCTTGCCGGCAGTAACCGGACATATCCTGATACGTATGATGATCCTGCAATTGCGTATGCTGAAACTGTAAAGATTCTGCATAATGTGTCGGCAAGCTTGAATAAGGGTGCCGGAAAAATTGCACCGCTGGGCAAACTGACTGATGTGTCAAGGCAGAGCATGCTTATTGTAAATGAGTCTGCGTCACTCATAAATAACTCATTTTCAAAACTTGAGGCTATAGATCAGTTCAGCAGCCTCAACTATAACAGAAAAATTAATAAATAAGATAATTTCATATAGCTATGAAAACAAAAACAAAAATTCTGATGCTTTGTGCAATGCTGATGTGGACAACAGTGCTGACTGCACAAAAAACCCCTGTGGATGATCTGTTCGATAAATACAGTGAAAGGGATGGTTTTACGGTTGTTTCTATCTCAGGTAAAATGTTCAGCATGTTTTCCGACAGGGAGAAGCCGGCAGACAATGAAGGGAAGGTTATCAGCAATCTTAAATCAATACTGATACTTTCAGTCGCAGATTCCACTCTTAATGAGCGTATTAACTTTTATAAGGAGCTTGAAAACAAGATGGATTTCAATATCTATGAAGAGCTCATGGTAGTGAAGGAGGGCAAAAATACTACAAAGTTCCTTACAATACAGAAGGGTGAAATTATTAAAGAATTACTTGTAATCACTGGAGGACCATCAGGCAATTCAATTATTTCAATAAAAGGCGACTTTAATCTGAAAGCACTTTCTGAACTCTCAGAAACTACAGGCATCCAGGAACTTGAAAAGCTAGATAAGGTAGACAAGTAGCAATAGAATTATTATTCCATCTTTCAATTGTTATGCAACCCTGCTTCAAATAATTATGTCATGATATATAACTGCCGGATGCTTATTATTTGATACATAGGATTATCTTTGTATATATTACAGGGTTACGAACAAATATTTAATAAAAAAAGATGGATAAAATTCAGCTTAAGAAAACAATGGCCCTGATGGGCATCTTTCTGGCTATTAATATAGCTCTGAAAGCTCAGTTTGACAATGTCGATTTTCTGAGAAGCGCTCCCGCTGACGGTGCAAAATTCCTTCAGGCTTACATCACGCCATGGACAAATGCATTTGGCGCAGGATTGAGCAGTGGCTGGTACAACACCGCAAAACCTCACAAATTTGGAGGTTTCGATATTACAACAAGTTTTAATGTTGGCATGGTTCCTACCTCAGAAGATCAATTCGATATATCGAAGATCGGCTTGTCTTCAGCAATTACTGCCACAGGAATGACATCCACTATTTCAGGGCCAGATAAGGTCGGTCCGGCAATGTCATATAAGTCAGGTTCTTATACACTAGCATCTTTTAACGCACCTCCCGGAACAGGTTGGAAAATGATTCCGGTACCGGTTGCACAGGTTGGAATAGGATTACCTTTGGGTACTGAATTAAAAGGACGCTTTATCCCGAAAATAACAATTAAGGATGGTGATGTATCATTGTGGGGGGTAGGCCTTGTCCACAGTATTACTCAGTATTTTCCGGGTGATAAGCTTCTGCCTTTCGATATATCGCTGTTCGGCGGATATACAAAACTTGAAGGTAACCTGCCACTGAACCTCAGGCCCGATCCAAGTATTCCTCAGAATTATACATCACAATATACAGGACCTTCAGCATTTGACAATCAGAATCTGAACCTTGAAATCACAGGATTGAATTTGAGTGCCATTGCATCTCTGAATCTTCCTGTAGTAACATTCTATGGTGGACTGGGGTACAGTAAAACAAAGACAGCAATGATATTTGAAGGAGATTATCCTACTCCTGTGCTTGTTACACCTGCTTTACCTGCAGTTCCTTATGCTGAATACAATAATTCAGGGGTAAAAACAGGAAAGGATTTCCCGGAAATGAATATTGAAAATTTCTCCGGCCTCAGGGCCAATATCGGAATAAGGTTTAAGCTTGCAGTAATAACAATACATGCTGATTATACTAGGGCTCAGTATAATATTGTTTCAGCAGGTCTGGGCTTATCCTTCAGGTAAACTGAAAAACTTCAGGAATAAGGGATCCCCGGACTGAAAGGTACCGGGGATTTTTGTTCAGGAATTATTAACTTGGTATCAATTTAAGTTGAACAATGGCAACCGGAAAACAAAAAATATATTCAGCTTACAGGGCTCTTTTACTTGCGGCAAGAAACAATGTTGCTCCGGAAGATACAGCAAAGATCAGAAAAGCGCTTGATCTGGCTGTTTCTGCCTATGGAGAAAAAGTTACCCTTACAGGTGAACCTCTTATTATCCATGCACTCTCGGTTGCCAGGATAATTGCAGGGGAGATGGGCCTGGGTCTCACCTCAATTATCAGCGCCCTGCTGCATGATTCCTTCGATTCACTTCCATACACGCAAAAAGAACTTGAAAGAGATTTTGGAAGCAAGGTTGTTGAAATACTTGGAGGGTTTTCCAGAGTATCTGGCATTGAATCGATGCAATCGTCCTATCAGTCAGAAAATTTCAGGAAACTGCTTCTGAGCCTGGCAGATGATGTAAGGGTGATCCTGATTAAGCTTGTTGAGAGAATGGAGTATATGAGGAATCTTGATAATGCTCCTGAAAAAGACAGAATTCCGCTGGCCTCTGAAACATATTTTCTTTATGCTCCGCTTGCTCACAGGCTGGGATTTTATAATA